>CANPIH010000007.1 GCA_947574085.1 uncultured Mycoplasmatota bacterium
ACTTAAAAACTTACCATACAATATAAATGAAAAGACAAATAAAGGAGGAATGAAAAATATGAATCATTGTGGTTGTAATAATGGACTAGGTCCAGCTATCATACTTGTATTATTTATCTTACTTATCATCATCGTAGGGGCTTTCATTTAGTCTTTGATTCAATAAGGAGGTGTTCATTTAAATGAACTGCTGTAAAAAAAACCAAGATAGTTGTTGCAATAACAACAATCAAGGAGTAAGTTCTGCTTTAATTATAATAGTATTATTTATATTATTAGCAATTATATTTGCAGGATTTAGCGGATACGGTATATATTAAAAGGAAGGAACTACCTTCTTTTTTATTTTCTAGATTGCAAATTTTAAAATACTAGTTTATAATACTTTTAGTATATGAGGTGTGCTATGGATGATAAAACAAGTCTATTTGATATAACTTTGTTTAAACAAGCTCAAATTGAATACACAATAAAAGAAGTATATCAATCCTTGATGGAAAGAGGATACGATCCAGTAAATCAACTGGTAGGATATTTAATATCTGGTGATCCTGGATATATTTCTAATCATAAAAACGCTAGAGAAAGAATTCAAGAAATTGATCGAGAGCTTCTTGTGGCTTTTTTACTTGAACAATATTTAAAATGAGATATTTAGGGTTAGATTTAGGCACAAAAACTTTGGGAGTTGCAATTAGTGATAAAACCAATACCATGTCTTTTCCTTTTCAAACATTACATTTCGTGGAACATGAGGAACTCATTGTGGCTTTAAAAAAAATAATTCAAGAGAAAGAAGTTGGCGTTTTGGTATTAGGATATCCTAAAAATATGAATAATACTTTAGGAGAAGCCGTAGAAAGAACACTTCGATTTAAAAAGATATTAGAAAAAAATTTTTCTTTGCCTGTTGAACTAATTGATGAACGTTTATCAACCAAAGAAGCAGAAAATATTCTGATAAGTACTGATACAAAACGAAAAAAAAGAAAGCAAATCATTGATAGTTATGCAGCTTCAATAATTTTAGATACTTATATAAAAAGAAAGTTGGGATAAATGTGGATACAAAAAATAGTGTTTTTACTGCTAAAAATGATAAAGGAGAGGCAAAAACATACGAAATAATATTTAAATTTGATTCTGAAGAAACAAAAAAAAGCTATGTTGTATATACAGATTATAAAAAAGAAAAAGGAAAAACTAAAGTATATGCAAATGTTTACGATAAAACTGGAAGAAGTAAAGAACTTTTGCCAATCGAAACGGAAGAAGAATGGAATACAATTGAAACATTTTTAAGTAAATTAGAGGTTGAGTTTGATGAAAAAAATTAGATTAAAGAAAAAAGTAATAGTGTTAGGCATTGTCTTTCTTATTTTTGTATTTTTAATTATTGGTTTATATGGTTACAGTTTAAAAAGTATTAGTAAAGAGAGTGAAGTCGTATCATTTCAAGTTCAAAATGGTGCTAGTAAAGTTTCTATAGTAGAAGATTTAAAAAAAGCTGGGTTAATACGTAGTAAAACCTCTTTATTAATTTATTTATTTTTAAATAGTAATATTAACTTACAAGCTGGAAAATATGAATTAAATCGTAATATGTCTGCTGTAGAAATTTTAAAAAAAATAGGTAGTGGTCATGCAAAAACAGAGAGTGTGAAATTTACCTTTGTAGAAGGAAAAAATATGACACATTTTATTCAACTTATCGAAGACAATTTTTCTTATACAGAAGCTGAAATAAAAGAAGTATTGTCTTCTAAAGAATTTATACAAGAGCTAATTAATAAATATGATTTTTTGACAGATGAAGTTTTAAATGTTAATATTTATTATGCACTGGAAGGTTATCTATTTCCAGATACTTATGAAATGTCCCCCAAAGCAAGTATTAAAGAAATAATTATAAAAATGTTAGATAACACAAAAGTGAAATTAGAAAGTTTGGATTTAAATAGCATGGATTACACTATTCATGAGATACTTGCTATGGCTTCTATTGTTGAACTAGAAGCTGTAAGTGAAAGTGATCGTGAACGTGTAGCTCAAGTGATTTTTAAAAGATTGGAAATGGGAAAAGGTCTTGGTATGGATGTTACCACATATTATGCTGTAAAAAAATCTTTAGGAGAAACTTTAACTATGAATGATTTACGTACTGTAAATCCATATAACACAAGTGAATCCAATGCTAGTATGTCTGGAAAAATTCCAGTTGGACCTATTTGTAATCCTTCTTTAATGAGTATAAAAGCAGTTTTAAATCCTAGTGATACAAATTACGTTTATTTTTATGCAAATATAAGGACTCATGAAGTATTTTTTGCCAATACTTATGAAGAATTTATTGCAATTCAAAGAGAAGTAGGATGAGGTAAATGAAACAATACATTTTAGAAATGGAACAATACGCAAAAGAAAAAAATGTTCCTATTATAGAAAAAGATTCTATTGCTTATATAATGAAGTACATAAAAGCCAACAATGTTAAAAATATTTTAGAAATAGGTAGTGCAATTGGATATTCTGCAATTTTAATGGCTTCTGCAAGTAAAGAAGTAAAAGTTACTACTATTGAAAGAGATGAGCTACGTTATATGGAATGTTTGAAAAACGTAAAAAAATGTGGCTTTGACAAAGAAGTAAATGTGGTATTTCAAGATGCATTAGAAGTTAATTTAAAAGGCGTTGCCTATGATTTGATATTTATTGACGCAGCAAAAGGGCAATACAAAAAATTTTTTGAAAAATTTAAATATTTTTTATCACCCACAGGAGTAATAATTACAGATAATTTAAAATTTCATGGTTACGTTGGAAAAAAAGATACTATTGATAGTAAAAATTTGCGAGGCATCGTAGATAAAATTGAAAGTTACGTCGAATTTTTAAAAAACAATGATGAATTTACAACGGAATTTATTGATATAGGTGATGGACTAAGTGTTAGTAGAAGAAAAAACGAAAATTAATTTTTTAATGGTTGTTACAAACGAAGAAATGTTAGAGATGAAAGTTAAGAATATTAACTTTCTTTTTCCAATAGTTGAATATAGTGTGGGTTTTTTAAAAACTTTTTCTTTAAAAGAAATTCATACTCCAAATTCTTTTGTATACATAAATCGCATTTTGGATACAAAAAGCATTCAAAATTTAAAAAAAGAGTTGAAAAATATAAACAAAAATGCAAACATTTTAGGTATTTGTTTTACTGATTTAGGAATTTTAAAATTGATCGAAGATGAGTGTTTATCTCTGCAATTAATTTATATGCAAAATCATAATACAACCAACGCAACATCTATAAATTATTATTTAGAGTATGTTGATAGTGTATTAATAAGTACCGATATTACGTTGGAAGAAATCAATTGTATTTTAAACAAAGCTAAAAAACCTCTAGTAGTTCCATACTTTTCGTTAGTTGATGCAATGTATTCTAGAAGAACACTATTAACCAATTATCAAGAAAATTTTCATTTAGAATTAAAAAATATGTCTGTTTTGCGTGAAGAAATATCCAATAATGACTTTTTAGCAATTGAAAATGAATATGGAACAGTTTTTTATCAAAAAAAGTTTATAGATTATCGAAATATAACACATAAAAATATTTTGTATCGATATGTAAATCCTTTAGGTTTGGAGAAAAGCACATTAGAAAAGATTTTGATGGGAGAAAAGCATATAGAAAGTGATACAGGTTTTTTATTTAAAGAAACATTTTATCGCTTAAGGGAGGATGGAAAATGAAAACACCAGAGTTGCTTGCTCCAGCAGGAGATTTAGAAAAATTAAGAATCGCTTTTTTATATGGTGCCGATGCCGTTTATTTAGCTGGAAAAAAATATGGACTTCGAGCAAATGCCAATAATTTTACATTAGAAGAATTAGAAGAAGCGGTCAAATATGCTCATTCCATCCTCAAAAAGATTTATGTAACCGTAAATATTCTTTTTCACGAAAAAGAATTGAAAGGATTAGAAGACTATTTAAAAGAATTGGATCGAATAAATGTTGATGCTATTATCGTCAGTGATATTTTAGTAATAAAAAAAGCCAAAGAATTAAATCTAAAACTAGAAGTTCATATATCGACGCAAGCAAGTATTTTAAATGGTGAAGCTGGACTTTTTTATAAAAAACTAGGAGCCACACGACTTGTTTTAGCTAGAGAAGCTAGTTTAGAAGATATTAAAACAATTAAAAAAGCAACAGGACTGGAGTTAGAATGTTTTATTCATGGTGCCATGTGTACTTCTTTTTCTGGCCGATGTGTATTATCTAATTATTGTACAGGTCGTGATGCCAATCGAGGAGGATGTGCCCAAATTTGTCGTTGGACATTTAAAGATAAGGAACACCAAGAAATATTTAGCATGACACCAAAAGACTTAAATTTAATACAATATATTAAGAATATGATGCTTGCAGGTGTGAATTCCTTTAAAGTAGAAGGAAGAATGCGTGGCATATATTATATTGCAACAGTTATTTTAGTATATCGAAGAATTTTAGATAAAATTAAGGCAGAAACTTTGAAAGAAGGGGAAATAAGATATTTTTTAGATATATTGAATCGCTGTGCGAATCGTGATTCCACTTCCCAATTTATTGAAAAGCTTCCAGGAAAGGATGAGCAATATTTTCTCGGTAGACAAGAAGTATCCAATCAAGATTTTTTAGGAATCGTTCTCTTTTACGATATAGAAAATGAAATGGTGACAATCGAACAAAGAAACTATTTTAAAGTAGGAGATGTTGTAGAATTTTTTGGACCATTGTTTGAAACTTTTACCTATAAAATAGAAGAAATTTTTGATGAAAATGGAATAACTATTGATATAGTAAATCACCCAAAAACTGTTGTAAAATTAAAAATGAAACGGAAATTGAGTCCGTTTGATATGATGCGCATAAAAGTATTTGACAAACAAGATTATTTATAGTATTCTTAAGACTGATATTTTTAGAAGGTGGAAAAAACTATATGAACAAAAAAGAAAATATTATGCTAACTGCCGATGGTTATTTAGCTTTAGAACAAGAATTGAATGCTTTAAAAACAGAAAAAAGACCCGAAGTAATCAAAGCATTAAAAGAAGCGAGAGCTTTAGGAGATTTATCTGAAAATAGTGATTATGATGCAGCAAGAAATGAACAAGCACAATTAGAGTCAAGAATAAAGGAATTAGAATATAAATTAGAACATTGTACAATTGCTGATGCTGGTAATAAAGATGTAGTAAATGTAGGTAGTAAAGTAACGATTACTTATGATGATGGAGAAATGGAAGAGTACAAGATAGTAGGTTCTTTAGAAGCAGATCCATTTGAAAATAAAATCTCTAATGAAAGTCCAATTGGAAAAGCTATCATCGGACATAAAAAAGATGAGATTTGTGAAGTGTCTTCTCCAAATGGTAATTTTTCAGTAACGATTACAAATATTGAATAAAAAAGATAAAAGACTAAAAAAGAATGAAATTCAAATTTAATAAAAACCAATTTAAATCAAACTGCTTATAGTAATGTAAGTGAAAATAAATTGATTTTTTTTATGCTCTTATGTATAATAAACTTGTTAGAAAGAGGACTTATAAAATGAAAAAAAATGTAGTGGTAAAAGAAATAAAAATTGAAGGAAAAGAATGGGAGTTATGTTTAGACAATTCTTTTAAGAAAAAAAGCAAAGAAGTAAAAATAGATGGTTTTCGTAAAGGACAAGCTCCTAAACAAGTTTTCATTAAAAAGTTTGGAATAGAATCCCTTTTTATGGACGCTGTAGATGAAGCAGTTGACACAACTTATAAAAAAATATTAAATGATAAGGAAATTGTGCCAGTTTGTGAACCAAAGCTAGATGTAAAAACAATTAATGAAAAAGAATGTGTATTAGAATTTACATTTATTACTGCTCCTGAAGTGATTTTAGGTGAGTATAAAAATTTAAAAATAAAAAAACCAGAAGCAAAAGTTACAAAAGAAGAACTAGAGAAAGAAATAGAAAATTTGCGAAATAAATTTGCAGAGGTAAAAGTTAAGGATGAAAATAGTAAAATTGAGCAAGGAGATACTGCCATTATCAATTTTAAAGGATATGTGGATGGTAAAGAATTAGAAGGCGGAACAGGAGAAAATTACCCTCTTGAAATTGGGAGTCATTCTTTTATACCAGGTTTTGAAGAAGGCTTACTAGGACTTGGAATGAATGAAGAGAAAGAACTTAATTTAACTTTTCCCGATAATTACACTGAAGAGTTAAAAAATAAAAAAGTAAAATTTGAAGTCAAAATAAATGAAATTAAAACTAGAGTTTTGCCAGAACTTAATGAAGACTTTTATTTAGATTTAGGTTACGAAGATATAAAAAACAAAGAAGAATTTGAGAAAAAAGTTGAAGAAACTTTAATAGAACGTAAAAAGTCAGAAATTGAAGATCAATATATTGAAGATTGTTTATCAAAAGCCAGCGAAAATATGAAGATTGAAATCAATGAAGAAATTTTAAATGAGGAAATCCATCGCATGATTCATCAATTTGAAGAACAATTAAAAATGCAAGGATTGAATTTAGAACAATATTTTCAATTTAGTGGTATGACACATGAAAAAATGCATGAACAAATGAGTCCAGAAGCCACAAAAAGAATTAAATATCGTTATTTACTTGAGAAAGTGGCAGAAATAGAAAATATTGAAGTAAGTGAAGAAGATGCTGAAAAACAAGCGAGTGAAATGGCTACAAATTATGGAATATCTAAAGATGAATTATTGAAGGCATATGGAAGTTTAGATGTTATAAAATACGATATAAAAATGCGTAATGCAATAGAAATTATAAAAGGAGCTTAAAAGGCTTCTTTTGTATTTCTATTTTTAGGTTGTAAATCAAAAAAAATTGGTATATAATAATTTTAAGATAGAGGTGGAAGGAAATGAAAGATGATAGCAGAAATTATCCAACCAATTCCGCGGGAAAACGTAAATTTTCAAAAAAACCGAAGTCATTTCTTTTTTTATTAATTATTTTAGTCCTTTTAAGTGTTGCACTAGGAATTAGTTATGCATATTGGAAATACAATAGCAATCAAATTAATGAAAATATTACAAATAGTGCTTGCATTGAAATAGCATTAATAAGTGAAACAGAAGCAATTACCTTACAAAAAGCTCATCCTATTTCAAACACAGAAGGAGAAAAATTAAATCCTTATACATTTAGTATAAAAAACACTTGTAATAATACATTAGATTATAATGTTGCTTTGGAAGTATTAGAATCAACAGCAAGAATGGGAAGCAATAATATTGCAATTAAAATAGATGATAAATTTCCAAAATTACTCACAGAATATACTCTTGGTGTACCAACTTATTTAGAAAATTCGAACCCAGCGGTAGAAAGTTATATTTTAGAAAATGGTAGAATAAAAGGGGGAGAAACGATTACACATCATCTTCGACTTTGGATTCATGAATCATCTGGCAATGAAAGTCAAAATAAAGAATTTTTAAGTAAAATTACTATAAACGCTACTACCCCAAATGAAATACTTACAACGCCAAGAATTCTTATTTATAAAGATGAAGAATTATTAAAAGAAATAGAAAGCAAAGAAGAAAATCAAGAATACCGAATATATAGTGATAAAGAAGTAAAAGTTCTTGCTTCAGGATTTAGCAATAGCAATAAATTATTTTATAGTGAAGAACAAAATGGAGAAAGAAATGAAATTAGTACAAATGAATTTACTATTACTCCATCTCTAGAAGGAACTATTCGCTACATATTTGTTGAAGACAGTAATAATTATGTAAAATTGGTGATAACAAATAAAGATGATGTCACCCCTCCAATAATTTCAGGAGGAAGTGAAACGTACGCTAAAAATCATACCATTCGGATTGAAACTCCTGGTACTGCTACTGCTGAAGTTTCTCATTATGAATACTTTATAAGCGATACTGATTCTATCCCAGCACAGGATGTTACAGCCCAAAATACTTCAGGTGATCAAGAAATTAATAGAGAAGGAACAAATTATATTTTTTATAGAACCGTTTCCAAAGCTGGAAATAAAAGTGACTGGAGCAATTCACAAAAAGTAAATATTTTTTATCGTGCGAGTTCAGTAACCTATACAAATCCAAATGATTCTTCTATAAACAATGCTCAAGAAGTATTAGATAAGTTGTATGAGTTATTTAAATAAATAAAAAGGAGATAATTATGGAAAAATTAAAAAATAAAAAAGTAATATTTTTTGTTGTAGTTGTAGTAGCAATTGCAGTTCTTATAATAGGAGCAACGTTTATTTTAAGAAATAAAAAAGGATTAATTAACAATTCAAATCAAAATTCAGAAAATATTTCAAAAGAAAATGAAAATAAGAATCCAAATGATAATTTTATTCCAAGTGATAAAGATACCAACTTTGATTTTCATTTGGATGATACCAAATATGAAGAAAATACAACTGAATTTATAGTAACTATAACAAATAAATCGAATCAGCCCAAATACTTAAATGAATTTTTTATTCAATTAGAGAGCAATGAGGAAAGTAAAGAACAATTAAGAGTATATGGAATTGTAGAAAAAGAACTTGCATCGAACGAAACTATAACTATAAATTGTACCTATGGTGATGATTTGAAAAATTATAAAATAATTGGATATTCTATAGAAAAATAATTTAGAAAGAAAGGTTTTAAAATATGAAAAAAATAATGTTTATAACGCTTTTAATTTACTTTTCCATTACAAATGTATTTGCTCTTACAACAAATGAAGTTTTATACGATAAAGAAGGAACAGATATTACTTCAACGGAAGCCTTAGACGAACTATACGATAAATTACATATATGTAGCACTGAAGGAAATGCTACTGCCAGTGATATATTAGGTGGTAAAACAGCATATAGTAAAGGTGAAAAAGTAACAGGTACCATACCAACTATGACAACGGCAGGTACAACAAGTGATGGGAAAGCAAAACACGTTGATGCATCGCAAGTGGTGTATGGAAATTACAGTAATGATACCTCAAACAATTATTTATATTTAGGAATAGCTAAACACACATATACGGGAGAAAATACACATGTAAGAACGTCAGAAAGTGAAGTAGTAAAAGTATTAGGAATTACAGGAGAAAAATTAGCAAAAGGTCAAACAATTGCTGGGGTAAGTGGAACGTATACAAGCGATGCGAATGCCACCGCAAATAACATTTTGAGCGGAAAAACAGCATACGTTAATGGAAACAAATTAACAGGTACCATAGGAAGTAAAGGCGCAACGACCTATACACCAAGTACAAAAAATCAAACGATAACAGCAGGACAATATTTAAGTGGAACGCAGACAATAAAAGGAGATGCCAATTTAGTAGCAAGCAATATTAAAAAGGGAACGTCTATATTTGGAGTTACAGGTACTTACGAAGGAGACATAAAAGTGAAGAATTATAGGAATGTAGTCGCAACAGTCGAAAGCTACTATAAAGAATTTAAAGGTTCTTACGTTAATATGGCTAATGAAACTTGTGGAGCCAATCAAAATAATTGTAATAGTTCTTACAGTACAATATGTCTTAATCTAGGATTTACTCCATCCGATATCATTAACGCCAGTTTACAGTTGAGTGGTGATGGTCTTTTTAGAACGACAAGAGGTGTAGACAGTGCTGGAATTACTACCTATAGATATTTAAGCAGCTTACCAGGAATCTATGATAAAGCTTTAGCAGGATCCAGCTCTTCACTTCCAAACATGCAATTTGATAATAGTTCCAATTCCAATACTTCATCTATGAGTAGTTATTATATAGACTATAACAATTCAAAATTATGTTATCGTTTTATTGCAACCTATTGGAGCAATGTAGCTGGATCGGCTCATAATGCATTCGCTACTAATTCCACATCTTTTAAGATATCTGGAACAGTAGTTTATAGATAATAAAAAATAAAGAATGTTAAGTTTTTCTTAACATTTTTTTTATGTCAAATTTTAAAATAATTATTTACTTTTAAGGAAACATAGTGTAATATAATGGTATACAGTGGTACATTGTGGAAGAAAGTGGGGGATAGTTAAATGTTTATGGGCGAATATCATCACAATCTTGATGATAAATCAAGACTAGTGCTACCTTCTAAATTTCGGAACAATTTAGGGGAAAGATTTATAATCGCACGTGGTCTTGAAAAATGTTTATATGTCTATCCTATGAAAGAATGGGAAAGAATTGAAAAACAATTAAAATCTCTACCTTTTACAAAAAAAGACGCCCGAACATTTGTGAGATCCTTCTTTTCTGGTGCTACTGAATGTGAGTTCGATCGACAAGGAAGAACTTGCCTTACCTCCCCACTAGTTAGTTACGCCGGTTTATCACATGAATGTGTTGTAATCGGCGCAAACGACCGTGTTGAAATATGGGATAAACAATCTTGGGAAGAACTTATGAATACTAATCAAGACATTTTATCAGATATAGCAGAAAATTTATTTATGGATGTGAGCTTTTAATGAAGCATTTTAGCGTAATGAAAACAGAAGTTATAGAACATTTAAAAATAAAAGAAAATGGTATTTATGTAGATGCTACTTTAGGATATGCTGGTCATAGTAAAAGTATTTTAAGAAACATAAAAACAGGTTTTTTATTCGCTTTTGATAAAGACAAAGAAGCGATTTTATATGCTAACACTGAATTAAAATCCATTCATGATCACTTTAAAATATTTCATAGTGATTTTGTTCACATGAAAGAGTGCCTACGAAAGGAAAAAATTGAAAAAGTAGATGGAATTTTATTTGATTTAGGAGTGTCTAGTCCACAAATAGATGAGCAAGAGCGTGGATTTTCTTTTATGCAAGATGGGCCATTAGATATGAGGATGGATCGTTCGCAAACATTTAGTGCAAAAAATGTAATTAATGAGTACGAAAAAGAAGATTTGCTTACGATGTTTTATACCTATGGGGAAGAACCTAAAAGTAGAATAATTGTAGATACAATAATAAAATGCCGTAAAGAGAAAGAAATATCTTCAACAAAAGAATTTGTAAATATTATAGAAAAAGCGGTAGGTGCAAAATACTTTTTTGAACATCATCCAGAAAGACAAATTTTTCAAGCAATAAGAATAGAAGTAAACAATGAGTTAAATGTTTTAGAAAAGGTCCTGCCAGATGCGATTTCTTTGCTGAATAAGGGAGGAAGAATTTGTGTTATTACTTTTCACTCTTTAGAAGATCGAATTGTAAAACGAATATTTAAAAAATATAGTGAAATTGATAGTTTTGTTAAAGGGTTACCACACATACCAGATGAATACAAACCAATAATTCAGATAATAAATAAAAAGCCTATAGAGGCGAGTAAAGAAGAAATTGAAAAAAATTCTCGAAGTAAAAGTGCTAAACTTCGTATTGTAGAAAGGATATAAAAATGAAAAAGAATATGAAAGGGCGTAATTTTAAAATTTTAAAAGGAGAAAAAATTTTATATTTTTTACTATTTTTGCTATTGGTTGCGATACCTGTATCGAATGTATTTACCAAAGCACTTTTATCAGAATCTAACATTGAGGTAGAAAAATTACGTAATAAAATCAATACACAAGAAAATTTAAATGAAAGTTTGAATATGCAAATTAATGAACTTGCTTCTTTAGATAAAATTCAAGAACTTGCAAAATCTACTGGATTAACATATAATTATGATAATATAAAAGTAATTCATAATAGTAATTAAGGAGTATAATAAATGAAGAGAAACAATGGTTTAAAATACAATTTAAAAGTTACTATGCTATTGGTTTCTTTTTTATTTGTACTAATAATTTGTAAACTTTTATATGTATCTGTTTCGGAAAAAGTAGATGGAGTAGATCTTCAAGCTTTTGCTAGTAATCGTAATACAGAGAAAAAAACCTTATTTGCCTCTCGTGGAAGTGTATTTTATGAAAATGGAGACGTTTTGGCAATTGATACAAATTCTTATACAGTACTTGCTTATTTATCGGCAAGTCGAACAACCGATGAAAATAATCCATATCATGTAATTGATAAAGAAAAAACTGCCAAAGAATTGAGTGGAATTTTAGAAAGAGATGAAACAACTTTATTAGAGCTTTTGAATAGAGAAAATTTATATCAAGTGGAATTAAAACGAGGAATTTCAGAAAATGATAAAAATAAAATATTGGCTCTCGATTTACCAGGAATAGATTTTGTAAGAAGTACGAAAAGATATTATCCAAATGGCAGATATGCTTCTTTTATCCTTGGATACGCCAAAGCAAATGACTTTGGAGAAATTAATGGAGAAATGGGTTTAGAACTTTATTATAATGATATTTTGAAGGGAAAAAATGGATTCATTGAATATCAAAAAGATCCTTATGGATTTCAAATTCCCAATACACCTGTTATAGAAGAAAAAAGCGTTAGTGGTAAAAACATATATTTAACTTTAAATCAGGATATTCAGCATATTTTAGAAAATGCAATCCATAGTTTGGAAAAGGATTATACATTTGATTGGGCAACTATTTCAATTATGAATGCCAAAACGGGTGCAATTTTAGGTAGTGCAACAAGTCCTAATTTTGATTTAAATACTAGAATTGATTTAGATAGTTATTTAAATCCGTTCATTTCTTATCAATATGAACCAGGATCAGTTATGAAAATATTTTCATTTATGCAAGCTATTGAAAGTGGAATTTACGATGGATCGAAAATATATAAATCAGGATCTATAACTTTACAAGATGGAACTAAAATAAATGATTATAATAATAAAGGATGGGGAGAAATAGACTTTGATACTGGTTTTGCTTATTCTAGTAACGTTGCTGCAACAATATTAGCTTTAGAGCTAGGTGCAGATAAATTAAGATCTTTTTACGATACGTTAGGGTTTGGTAAGGCAACAGGAATTGAATTGCCTAATGAATCCGATGGAAAAATTACTTTTACTTACGAAAGTGAAGTAGCAACAGCATCTTTTGGTCAAGGGATTACAGTAACACCCATTCAAATTTTACAGGCTTTAACTACTTTAGCAAATGATGGAATGATGATAAAACCTTATTTAGTATCTAAAATAGTAGATGAAAATGGTACAATTATAGAAGAAAAGGGTAGAACTGAAATTGCTAAAGTAGCAAGTAAAGAAACTATTGATAAAATGAAAGAATTGATGTATAAAGTGGTTTACGATGCTGGAAATACCAATCGTTTATTTGCACCAGATAATGTTACATTAATTGGAAAAACAGGAACTGCCCAAATTGCTAGTCCAAAAGGTGGATATTTGGATGGAGAGTACGATTATATCAAAAGTTTTGCTGGTTTATTTCCTTATGAAAATCCTGAATATATTGTGTATATTGCTGTAAAGCAAATTGTGGGAGGAACAAACGATGTGGCTAAAATAGTTCATAATGTAGTGGAAGAAACAGCTAAGACATTAAATTTAGTCTCTACAGTAAGTGATGTTGATCAAAGCAAAATTGTAACTTTATCTAATTATATTTCCAATCAAATTCAAACCACTGTGGAAAAATTATTTTCTCAAGGATTAACACCAATTGTTATTGGTAATGGGAAATATGTTATTAATCAATATCCTTTGCGGAATAAAAAAGTTTTAATAGGATCGAAAGTATTTTTGCTTACGAATGATACAAACTATAAAATGCCTAATGTTATTGGATGGAGTACTAATGAAATAGTGACCTTATGTAACTTAATAGGAGTTCCTTATGAACTAAATGGCTATGGAAATGTTAGTTCAATATCAGTTTTGCCAGGAGATTTTATTGATAAGTCAAATCCTATCGTTGTTACGTTAACAAATTAAATTGCTGATTTTATAACTTTCAGTTATAATAAAATAAAGTAAATGAAGAGGTGTTTTTATGAATCTAGCTATTTATAATGCCAAAATTGCCAGTTTTCGTGAAGAAGTACGAGAATTAAAGAAAAATATTTTAAAACGGAAAATAGAAAATGTTTCGGATTTTAATGCCCTTTTTCGTGAGGTAAATTCCATGATTTCTGAATACAATGCTCTTTATTATGGATTTGCTAATCCAGTAAACCAAGAACAATTTATTAAATATATGGAAGGAGAAAATGATTTTTTGTCAACAATTAACAATTTAACGAAAATTTTAAAAGAGCATCACCAAAAAAATGGTCTTTTTGTGGAAGATTATGTAATTCAAAAAGAATGGGAACATGTAAAAAAAATCATAGAATACAATAACTGTTTAGTCGAATTAAGAACTATTTTCCCAGAATTATCTGATTTTTCCAATCCAAAGAAAATAGAATATAATGATCGATTTGTATATTTAAATGAAAAAATTACTAAATTAGAGTTGGAAAAAAAGGAAGCAGAAAATCGAATTATAGAATTAGCAAATAAAAATAAATTAAAAAAAGAAAAGAAGCGTTAAGATCTATAAACTATATTTTAGAAAAAAGAACGAAAAAGTTTCTCCGATAAAGAAAGTATAACAAAATGATACAAACTATAGAATGCCTAATGTTATTGGATGGAGTACTAAAGAATTAGTAACCTTATGTAACTTAATAGGAGTTCCTTATGAACTAAAAGGCTATGAAAATGTAAATTCAACATGAGTTTTGCCAGGAGTTTTAATGATAAGTCAAATCCTATCGTTGTTACGTCAACAAATTAAATTGCAGATTTTATAACTTTCAGTTATAATAAAATAAAGTAAATGAAGAGGTGTTTTTATGAATCTAGCTATTTATAATGCCAAAATTGCCAGTTTTCGTGAAGAAGTACGAGAATTAAAGAAAAATATTTTAAAACGGAAAATAGAAAATGTTTCGGATTTTAATGCCCTTTTTCGTGAGGTAAATTCCATGATTTCTGAATACAATGCTCTTTATTATGGATTTGCTAATCCAGTAAACCAAGAACAATTTATTAAATATATGGAAGGAGAAAATGATTTTTTGTCAACAATTAACAATTTAACGAAAATTTTAAAAGAGCATCACCAAAAAAATGGTCTTTTTGTGGAAGATTATGTAATTCAAAAAGAATGGGAACATGTAAAAAAAATCATAGAATACAATAACTGTTTAGTCGAATTAAGAACTATTTTCCCAGAATTATCTGATTTTTCCAATCCAAAGAAAATAGAATATAATGATCGATTTGTATATTTAAATGAAAAAATTACTAAATTAGAGTTGGAAAAAAAGGAAGCAGAAAATCGAATTATTGAATTAAATAAAAATACACCAAAAGGAGAGTATAAAAAAGATCATGAAAAAATAGTCAAGGCTCAAGAGGAAATAAATCAAAAAGGAAAAGAAGCATTAAGATCTATAGGCTATATTTTAGAAACAAAAGATAAAAATATAGAAACTTCTACATTTTCAGAAACAGTTTCTATCGATAAAGAAAGTATAGTAATTCGAGAGGAATATTTAAACTCTCTTCCTACCATTACTTCCAAAATAGAATATGTGGAGGCAGTGCTTGATAATATTGAAAGATTACCAGGAAAAAAAGTCTTAAAGTTTAAAGGTTCAACAGAAACCATAGCTAAAAGCTTTAGAGGACGTTATCTTATTTATCAGCAAAGACTTATAAAATTAAAAGAGCAATACGAAGAGGAACAAAAAAAATTTTTGCGAAAAATTGAAGAAGAACACGAAGCGGTTGCTCTAGCCGAAGAAGAAGCAAGAGAAGATAAAATTGAGCTTTATATCATAGGAAAAAATTTACAAGATATAGAAGAGGAACTTTTTGCTTTAGGAAACGAGGCTACACCTTATATCAATACCAATAAAGTAGCTATTGTTGCTTCAGTTCACGAGGAACCTTTTTATGTATTAAAAACAAAACTGGAAAAATTTAATAAAATTTTTGTGGAGTATAAAAGTTTGCAAAAAAAATACCAGAAATTAGCTAATTTTCTTCAAATTGAACCTATTTCAACTTTAGAAAAATGGAAAATTATTGAAAAAGAAGAAAAAAAATGTTTTGAAGAGATAGAATTTTTAAAAAAGCAAACAGAAACAAAAGAGACAAAAAGTAAAATTAATCAGTTAAAAAATGAAATCTATAAAAAAAATCAGAGTAAAGAATTTGCTTTATTTGTCAATATCAAAAACATGTTATCAACTTATTATTTAAATAATAACATTCGCTCTTTTTATGAAAAAATTATGAAAGATCCAAAAAAGTTTCTTTTATCAAAAGATTACGCAAATGATGAAAAAAGACAAATATTTATGGATTTAATAGCAAAAACTTCAGAGTATATAAAAAAATCTCAAGAAAAAAGGGCAAAAGATTCTAAGAAACCGATAAAAACAAAAGAAATAATAGAAAATTCGTTTATAGAATTAAAAAGAAATTTGAATTTAATTCCTAAAACAAAAAAAAATGTTTTCAAAATCAAGAAAAATAGAGAAGCAAATTATAAAACAAAATTAGCCTATACTGTTTGTGCAACGGCTACTGGATGTGCCTTTTTACTTGGGTTAAATGTTATTAGTTATGCGTGCAATAGTACTTCTTCGAAAAAAGTATTTACAGCGAATACAAAAGAATTTATGACCTCTAATTCCAGTCGTATAAGTGGTAGTATAGAAAAAGATATAAAGAAAGTTTTAAATGAAGAAAACAAACAAATTCAAAATGTTTTAAAAAATACATATTCTTATACTGAAAATGAACTAGAAGATTTTAAAAAAGAAAAAATTGCATTAGAAAAAGTAAAAAAAGATGTAAATCAGGATAATCAGAAAAGAAATTTTGATGACCTTTTTACTAATAAAAATGGTGTTTACATTTCGCAAGAAGACTTACTGAAGGAAGAGAACAAACAACCACTTTATTTTTCTGAGGATAGTCTAAGTACGGTAAAAGGAATTGTTTATTCTTATAATGGAACCAGTATTACAATTTTTGAAGATGATCCAGAAGCTAAAGAAAAAATAAAAGCTATAGAAAACCATGGTGCAAAACAAATTGGTTATGTGGGAACGAATCTACAAGCTATTGGAACAGGCTATGAAGGTTTTTTCGCTAATAAAGATATTCAATTTGTAGAAGAGGAAGGACGCAGTAGATAATGGAAAAATTTGAATTGTATAAGATTTTAACTATAGAAACTGAAGAAGGTAATGATAAAGATTATACCATTGCAAATATATTAGAATATAATGAGACCACTTATTTTTATCTAATTGAAGTTGACAAAGAAGAGAATTTAATTGAAAAAAATCAAATGATTGTTAGATTAGTTAGTCAAAATGGAGAAGACGCAGTAGAAAAAGTTACTAATAAAGAGGAATTGAAAGAAGTAACAAGTTTATTTTTTGATATATTTAGAGACGAAATTGAAAAGGACAATAATTAATGTCCTTTTTTGCATAAAAAAATTGCCTTAATTTTTATGTTTTTGTAGACTTTTGTAAAGTTTATGGTATACTAATAGTCAATTTTACAAATTTTTATTATAATGATGTTAACAAGGGGATAAAAAGTGAGAGGAGATATTTTATGAATACAAATAGTGTGATGATCGGCGATTCAATTAAACTCAATACTCGTATAAATAGTTTACTTTATTTAAAAATAAAACGTGTTTTTGATATTTTTTTCGGCTTATTTGGAGTGTTTTGCATGTTACCCATTGCTTTTATTATTAAAATAATTTGTATTTTTAATCATGATCATAATAGTATATTCTTCAAACAACAAAGAATTGGAAGAAATGGTAAAATGTTTTCAATGTATAAATTTAGAACAATGGTTCCTAATGCTAATCAAGCTTTAATCGAACTTATGCGTACCAATCCAGATTTTAGAAATGAATATTACCAAAACAAAAAAGTCAAGAATGATCCTCGCATTACAAAAATAGGAAAAATCTTGCGTAAAACATCATTAGATGAAATACCTCAATTTATAAACGTTTTATTAGGTGATATGAGTTTAGTAGGAAATCGTCCTTATTTACCTATTGAAAAAGAAGATATGGGAGGGTATTTTAACATCATAACCTCTACGAAACCAGGCTTAACTGGAATTTGGCAAGTTAGTGGTCGTAGCAATACAACTTTTCAAAAGAGATTGATTTTAGAAAAAAATTACAGTTTAAATTATAGCCTTAAAATAGATCTAGAAATTATTTGGAAAACTATTATTCAAATTTTTAAAAGAGAAGGAGCAGAATAAAAATGAAAAGGGAGAAAAAAGTGTGTTAAAATAACTATAGATATAGTTATTTTTTTTATAAGGAGTTGAATAAGATTTGAAGAAAAGACGAATGTTACTATATGCTCATTATTTTTACCCTGAAGTAGCTTCAACGGCTCAAATTCTTACTGACTTATGTCAAGGCTTAAAAGATGAATTTTTAATTACAGTTGTTTGCACAGTTCCAAGTTATGTAGGTAAAATAGATAAAAAATACAAACAAAAGAAATATTATTTTGAAAATTACGAGGGAATAAAATTAATTAGAGTTCGAGTTAAAGAATTTCAAAAGAAAAAGAAAATAAGTAGATTAATGCATATACTTAGCTATTTTTGGAATGCCATTTTTGCAACTTTTAAAGTTGGACATCAAGACATAGTTTTTGCAATATCTCAACCTCCAATTTTAGGAGGTATTCTTGGAAATTTAGGACGAATAATTACAAAGGGAAAATTTATTTATAATATTCAAGATTTTAATCCAGAACAAATTATGGCTGTAAAATATTCAAAAAATAAATTTCTTTTAAAGTGTCTTCTTTGGCTTGATAAACATTCTTGTCAAAAAGCGGACCTGATTATCACCGTAGGATATGATATGCAAAAAACTCTAGAAAAACGTTTTTTTAAAAAGAAAGTACCTCAAAATGTTGTAATACATAATTGGATAAATGAAAGAGAAGTTTATCCTTTAGAAAAAACAAACAAAAACGTTCAAAAATTTCAAAAAAAGTTTGCTTTGGAAAATAAATTTGTAATTATGTATTCTGGAAATTTAGGATTGTATTATGATTTAGAAAATTTAATAAAAGTATTTCAAGAATTTAAAGAAGAAAAAGAAATAGTTTTTGTTTTTGTAGGAGATGGCTCATTAAAAGAAAAATTAGAACAATACGCTTTTAGTAACAAATTAGACAATATAACATTTATTCCTTATCAAGAAAAAAAGAATTTAATTTATAGTTTGAATTCTGCAAATATTCATTTGGTTACCAATGCAAAAGGAATCAAAGGGATTTCTGTACCAAGTAAAATTTATGGTTGCTTAGCAACCAATATTCCTATTTTTGGGATAGTTGAAAAAGGATCAGAGGCATGGAATATTATTAAAAAATCCAATTGTGGAATTCTTTCTTCTCCAGAAAAGTATGAAGATATTAAACAAAATTTGCAAAAAATAATATTAGAAAAAGAAGAATTTGTAAATCAGCATAAAACAGGTAGAAAGTATTTAGAAGAAAATTTTACAAAAGACAAAGCGGTTCATAAATACCTTGAGGAAATAAAAAAGTTAATTGAGTAGGTGTCTTAATGAAAGAAAGAGATTTTTTTATATCAGTTGCTATGGCAACATATAATGGTGAACAATTTATTCATGAACAAATTGCTTCTATTTTAAAAAATTTAAATGAAAAAGATGAACTTATAATATCGGATGATGACTCAACAGATCGTACAATACCTATTATTCTTTCTTTTAAAGACAGAAGAATTCATGTAATAAAAGGACCAAAAAAAGGAGTAAAGCAAAACTTTGCAAATGCAATTGCCAGTTGTAAAGGAAAATACATTTTTTTATCGGATCAAGATGACCTATGGCATAAAGAAAAAGTGGAAAAGATTTTGGAAGTTTTTCAAAAAGAAAGATGTGATTGTGTGACCCATGATTGTGAAGTGGTAAATAATGATAATTCTAAAGTAATCATTGCTTCTTTTTTTGCTCATAGAAAATCAAAGCCTGGAATTATTCAAAATATATATAAAAATAAATATTTAGGTTGCTGTATGGCTTTTCATAAAAATATGATAAAATATATATTACCTATTCCAGATACAATTGAAATGCATGATCAATGGATAGGAATTGTATGTGATAAATATGGAAAATCTGTTTTTTTAAAAGAAAAATTGATAAAATATCGTCGTCATGCTAAAAATGTATCTGCAATGCACCATTATCCACTAGCAAAAATGATTAAAAATAGAATTGTATTGCTAATTGAATTTTACAAAAGAGTAAAAAGAAAGTAATTAAATAAAAAGAAAGGTTGAATGAGTATGATTCCATATATCCTTTTAATATTCTTAATAGTTGTTTCTTATTTTTTAATAAACAAACGATTCAATAATGCTAAAAAAAAATATTGCATTTTTGTAGGAGTCCTTTTATTTTTACTCCTTGCTTTTCGTAATACATCTTTAGGTATAGACCTAAAAAGATTATATATTCCCTATTTTAATATTATTAAAAATTTATCTTTTGGAGAAACAATCCGTTTTAGTCAGAGTCACCAAACAGAAGTTGTATTTTATTTGCTAAACAAAACAATTTCATTATTTACTGACAATATTCATTTTTATTTAGCTATTGTAGCCATTCCATATATTTTTACAGTTAGTCGATTTATTTACAAATACTCAAAAAATCCACTTTTAAGTTTTTTGATTTTTCTTTCTTTAAACTATTATTGTTTTAGTTTTTCGGCCTTGCGTCATACTTTAGCAGCGAGTTTCTTAATTTTTAGTTATGATTATTTAAAAGAAAAAAAATGGTTACCCTTTCTTTTTTGTGTAATACTTGCTTCTTTATTTCATCGTACAGCTTTCATTTTTTTGCTTGCTTATCCTTTAGCGTATTTAAAAATAAATTGGAAGCAAATTGTGCTTAGCCTTTTGCTTATTTTTTGTTCTACTTTATTAAGAGATTTTTTATTCCAGTTGCTATTTTTTATTTTTGATTCTGGACATTTTGCTAATTATTTAAATATTGGAGAATCAATGAGTTTGGTATTTTTTACCATTAATTTTTTACTATATTTATTTATGATATACTTATTTAAGAATAATAAAAATAAAATGGAAAATCGTGTTCTTTTGAATTTACAATTTTTATGTATTTGCTTTGCTTCTTTAACTCCTGTATTAGGAGAAATGATTCGAATTAGTTTCTTCTTTGGTGTATTCTTATGTGCAAGTTTACCCAATGCCATAGAGAATTCAAAATACGCACAAAATAAAAAGGTATATTATAGTGTTTTAAGTATTAGTTTTATTCTTTATTTTTTCAACTTCACCCTTTATAATAGTTCATTAGTACCTTATGTAAGTATTTTTGATTAGAAGGAGATGTATTTATGGACAAAGAAACAATGGAAGCCTTAGAAAAAATAGTAGCCAAATACAATTTACTTATAGCTTCTAAAGAATATAAAACAGGAGTAAAATGGATAGAACTTAATACTCTTATGAAAAAAGGAAAAATTTTTACCATCTTAAAAAAAATTATTGTTCATAAAAAGATAAAAAAATATGAAAATCCTACGCCCACTTTTTTTTCAATTAACAACACACCCATCGTTAAAAAGAAAATTGTTATATACTCTTGCATAATTGGAGATTACGACAATATAAGAAATCCAATTTTTAAAAATCCTAATTGTGACTATATTCTTTTTACAGATAATTCCAAAATTCAAAAATGTAGTTGGGATATTCAAGAAATAGCAAAAGAAATAAAAGAAAAATATTCCAATAATAAAACAATAATCAATCGTTATTATAAATTAAATCCACAAGAGTTGTTTCCAAATTACGATTATGCAATTTATGTAGATGGTAATGTTGAAATCGTATCGGATTTAACCACATTAATTCATAACGTTGGTTCTTTAGGAATTGCTTTACATAAGCATTGCTTTCGTAACTGCATATATGATGAATTAGAAGCCTGCAAAATTTTAAAAAAAGGAAATATTTTCAAACTTCAAAATCAAATCGAAAATTATAAAAAGGAAAATTTTCCTTCTCACTATGGGATGGCAGAATGTGGTTTAATAATTACCGATTTAAAAGAAGAAGTAGCAAAAGAAATTATGAGAGATTGGTTTTTGGAGTTTTTTCATTCTTCAAGTTTAAGAGATCAAATTGCATTACCATATATTTTATGGAAGAAAAATATCAAAGTAGAGCAAATTACAACCTTAGGAAATAATATTTTCCAAAATCCCAAAATGATTATTCATAAAAATCATAAAAAAAATTAAAAGAGGGAGAAGAAACTTATGATTCAGAAAATAAAAAGTTATATTTTGCATCCTAATAAATGGATTGTTTTTTTGGCTTCTAGAAATATTTTAAAAATAAATGATGAAAAATATTTAAAAATTATCTATAAAATAATAATGGGTAAACAACTAAATTTAGAAAATCCTATAACTTTTAATGAAAAAATAAATTGGTTAAAATTGTATGATCGAAAAGAAATTTATACAATTATGGTTGATAAATATTTGGTGAAGAATTGGGTGGCCTCAAAAATAGGAGAAGAATATATAATTCCAACAATAAATGTATACAATTCTTGGAAAGAAATTAATTTTGATGATTTACCAAATCAATTTGTTTTAAAATGCAATCATGACTCGGGTGGAAATATTGTTTGTCAAGATAAAAAAAACTTAGATTTCCAAAAAGCTAAGAAAAAAATTAAAAAAACATTACGAAGAAATTTTTATTATTTGGCTCGAGAATGGCCTTATAAGAATGTAGATAAAAAAATAATTGTGGAAAAGTACATGAGCGATGATAAGCAAAAAAAAGGATTGATCGATTACAAATTTATGTGCTTTCATGGAAAAGCCAAATACATTTTTGTTTGTCAAAATCGAGAGAGTAAATTTGGTGTAACAATTGATATCTTAAATACAAAGTGGGAAAAATTGCCTTATAGACGAAAAAATCATAATTCTAGTAAAAATATAATAAAACCTAAAAATTATGAATTAATGATTCAATTGGCAGAAAAGTTAGCAGAAAATGTTCCTTTTTTAAGAGTCGATTTTTATGAAATAAACTATAAAGTTTACTTTGGAGAAATGACATTTTATCCTGGTGGTGGACTAGAAAAATTTGAACCAGAAGATTTTGATAAAATTCTAGGAGACAGCTTGGAAATAGGAGGGATAAGAAAATGAGAACCAAAATGGCTATCAAAAATGTATTTTTTTCTTTACTACTTCAATTGGTTTCCATTATTTGTGGATTAATTGTACCTAAAATGATCATTACTCATTATGGATCAGCAACAAATGGTTTGATTGTTTCCATTACTCAATTTTTGGCTTATATAGCTTTGTTAGAATCGGGGATAGGGCCAGTAGTTAAAGCGAAATTGTATAAACCTATTGCTGAAAAAAAGAAACAAGAAATTGAAAACATACTGTTTGCTTCTGAACGTTTTTTTAAGTGGATTGCTAAAATTTTTTTAATATATGTATTTGCTTTGTGTATTTTTTATCCATTAATTGTAGCCAGCCAATTTGAAAAAGGATTTACTATATCTTTGATTGTCATTTTATCTTTAAGTACATTAGTAGAATATTATTTTGGCATTACGTATAAATTGTACTTGCAAGCAGAACAAAAAACCTACATAACGTCTTATTTTCAAATCGTATCTACAATTTTAAATACGATTGGTGTTTGTATTCTGGTATTTTTAGGAGCGAATTTGCTGTTTGTCAAAATTTTAAGCACTGTATTTTTTATCATACGTCCATTATTACAAAATTATTATGTAAAAAAAAGATTTAATCTTCATTTGCAAAATGCAAATAAAAAATATATTTTAGAACAAAAATGGGATGGTTTGGCACAACATATAGCTGCGGTTATACACGGAAATACAGATATTACCATTTTAACTCTTTTTGCTACCATTTCAGAAGTTTCTATTTATTCCATCTATTTATTAGTTATAAATGGAGTAAAACGAGTTATTTCTTCCTTTACTGGTGGTATAGATGCCTCCTTTGGAAATATGATAGCTAGAGAGGAATTAACAACTTTAAACAAAAGTTTTAATGGGTATGAATTTCTTTATTTTACCTTAATAACAATTATATACAGTTGCACTTTTTTATTAATTGTTCCTTTTGTAAAAATATATACTTTTGGGATAAAAGATGCCAATTACGTACGGCCACTTTTTGCCATTTTAATCGTTTTTTCTGAATTTATGCATTCAATAAGACTTCCTTACAGTTCTTTAGTGATGGCAAGTGGTCATTTTAAAGAAACAAGAAGAGGTGCATGGTTAGAATCAATAATTAATATAATTTTATCGCTACTTTTCGTTTTTCAATTTGGATTAATTGGAGTAGCTATTGGTACACTTTGTGCTATGACAATTCGAACCATCGAATTTGTAAAACACACCTCTTATTTTATTCTTAAAAGAAATATAAAAGAATCTGTTAAAAAGATCGGTCTATGTCTCATGGAAACATTAGTTATAGTTAGCATTTTTTGGTACATACCAATAAAAATATATAACTATTTTAGCTGGATTTCTTACGCTTCTTTTGTTTTTCTATTTTCTTCTTTATTTGTGTTTTTTATAAATAGATTTATATTTAAAGACTCTTATCGATATATAAAGAGTACTTTAAAAAAACTTAAAAAATAAAAAAAATGTCTAAATATTGTAAATTTATGACAATTTACAGTTTTTACTTGCAAAAAATTCAAAAAAAGTATAAAATACAACGTAAAAGAGAGGGATGATTATTTATGAAAAAAGGTTTATTTATAGCTTTAGTTACTTTTTTAGTACTTGGTTTTAACAATGTTTATGCAATGTCAAAAAACGATTTAGAGGAAAAACTTATAAAATCTTATACGATCAATGGTACAACTTTTCAAGCCAGCGATTCGGATATTACTAAAATAAAAAGATACATCAAACAAAATGATATTTCTGAAAGTGATGCTGATTATATTTCTAAAAAAGTAGATGAAGCCATAGATATTATTGAAGAATCTGGTGTAAAATCATTAAATGAATTAACAAAAAAAGATAGAGAAAAACTAGTGAGCATTTGTAATGATGTTTCTGAACATACTGCAATTAAAGTTACAGCATCTAAAAAAACAATTACAATTTATAATATGGATGGAACTATATTTGATGAATTTGATTCAGAGGTTGTTAAAAAAACAGGTACTACGAATATCCTTTTAATGACAAGTGTCGTATCTTTAATAGGAGTTGCTTTTATTACTAGAAAAAAATTCTAGTAATAAAAATAATACATGAAAACACTAGAAGCAATTGTTAAAAGATTTGCAATTGCTTTTTTCTTTTTTAGCCTTACGACGACACTAGTTTATTTAGGTTGTAACAAAAAAATAAGTCTCTATATTCGAACCTTTAATAATTTTACTTATGTACCTCAAGAGAAAGAAAAAAAACCAGTAGCTATTAATCTGGAAACAAAAGAGATTACTCATTACCCATATTATGGAGAAAAGTTTGGAATTATTAAAATTCCAGCTATTGATATTCAAGTGAATTTGTATCATGGAGATTCTTTAGAAATATTAAAAAAAGGAGCTGGGCATTATTCTGGTAGTTATTTTCCAAGTGAAGGGGGAACCATCTTAATTGCAGCTCACAATCGAAGTGAATATTTTAAGTATTTACCAAAATTAAAACTGGATGATGAAATTATTATAGATACAACTTATGGTGTATTTACGTATAAAATTATAGATGGAAAAGTTATGAAAATAAAAGAACTGGAAAAAATTCGATTTACCCAAGAGAAAGAAACTCTAGTTTTATATACTTGTTATCCTATGAACGCTTTGGGATTTACCAATGAAAGATACGTTGTATATGCTTCCCTAACAGAGGTGTCTTATGAAAATTAAAAAAACTTTATATTTTTTTCTAGTAAGTTGTTTATTGACAGTATTTCTTAGTAGTACTTTGCTACTTATGACTTTATTAAATTCACGATATATGATGAAATTATTTCAAAAGAATAATATTTATGAAATAATTGCTCAAAGTACATTAGAAGAAATGCATAATTATATATATCAGTCTGGATTTAATGAAGAAGTATTAACGTCTCTATTTACAAAAGAGGAAATTGAAAAAAGTTTTAAAGAAATGACTAAAAGCATTTATAAAAATGTTCCTTTTGTTTTAGATACAAAAGTTTTGGAAAGAAATTTAGAAAAAAATATTAAAATTATTTTAGAAAAAAATAATATTATGGAATATGAAGAAGAAGCTCTAAATAATTTTAAAAAGGAAATAATAGATACTTATAAAAACAATATTGATTTAAAAAGTTTTTTAGGAAATGTACCAGAATATATTGTAATAGTAAAAAATGTAATAATAACCATTGTAATGATTTCTGGAATTGGATTCTTTTTTATTTATCTATATTTAAAAAATGACCGTAAAAAAGCAATTTCCATTTCCTTGTTTTTTTCTGGATGTGTCTTTTTTAGCTTTTACTTTTTTATAAAAGCAAGCATTAATATAGAATCTATTCAATTTTTTAATGAATGTATTTCAAAATTGATTGTTGTTTTATTAAACAATTTGTTAAAGCAATTTTTAGGTATTGCTATTTTATGTATCTTTTGTGGCTTACTCTTTTGTTTTGAAAAAAAGCGTGAGGTTTTATGAAAAAGAAAAATTGGTCTCTTCTTTTTGTGATTCTGTTTATGATTTTTATTTTTTGTTTTTCCAATCAAAATGCTAAAAAAAGTCAAAACCTAAGTGATGCAGTTGCAATAAAAGCATTCGATATAAAAGCAAATATTACAAATCAAGCCAATACAGAAGAGGAAAGAGAAATTTTTATTAGAGAAACACGATTAATCATTCGCAAAAGTGCTCACTTTATTATATATTTCTTTTTAGGAATCTTATGTTTTATAGCTTTAAAAAATTATAACGTTTCTCATCCAATAGTGTATACAATAATTATTTGCTTTTTATACGCTTGTTCCGATGAACTTCATCAATTGTTTGTTAATGAAAGAACAGCAAAATTCATGGACGTTTTGATTGATACTTGTGGATCAGGTGTTGGAATCGTAATAGCCAATTTATTAACCAAAACAAGATTTTTTAGACATATTTTATAAGTGAAGACAACTGTCAAAATCTTTAAATATAGAACTCGTTTCTTTGAGTAAGAAATGAGTTTTTTTAATTTTTGCTTCCTCTTGGTTGTAAACTTTAATTCTCTAGAATTACTCCTATGCAAAAAAAATAATTAATGATATAATTAAAAATAGAATAAGGAGTGCGGTTATGGAAGAAATTGATTTTAGAGATTTATTTTCTTATTTTCTTTCCAAAAGTGTACAATTTTTTGCAATTGTTGCTTTTGTAGTAACATTAGGTTGTCTGTATTCTATATTTTTACAACAACCAAAATATACATCAAAAACAAGTATTATTTTAACGGGCTTTAGTACAGGCGAAACTTCTAGTATTACGCAAACGGATTTATCAATTAATTCAAAATTGGTAAGCACTTATCAAGAAATTGTGAAAAGTAGAAGAGTTTTAAACCAAGTGATAGAAAATTTAAAATTAGAATACGATGCAAAAACTTTGGCGAAAAAAATCAATGTAGGCTCTATTAAAGATACCGAAATCATTTCTATTTCTGTTACAGATTTGGAAGCGAAGCGAGCTTATTTAATCGCCAATGAAGTTGCAGATGTATTTAGCAAAGAAGCCAAAGAATTATACAATTTGTCGAATGTTTCTGTATTAGATATTGCTGAGATTGAAGATTTTCCATCCAATTATAATATTACCAAACAAGTGGTTATTTATATAGGTGTTGGAATATTTATAGCTTTCTTTCTTCTTTTTGTATTTTATTATTTTGATACTACCATTAAAAGTGTTTCAGATGTGGAAAGAAAATTTGAATTAACAATTTTAGGATCTGTTCCAGATTATTTTAAAAAGAAAAAAGGGGGAAAAAGAAAATGAAAGATGAAATTATTGTAGATAAAAATCCCAAAAGTAGTGTAGCAGAAGCTATCCGTATTATAAGAACTAATTTAGAGTTTTCAGGAGTAGATAAAAAAGTACATTCTATTCTTATTACTTCTTCCATACCCGGAGAAGGAAAGAGCTTTATAAGTACAAATTTAGCAACTGCTTTTGCTCAAAATGGAAGTAAAGTTTTATTAATGGATTGCGATATGCGTAAAGGTAGGTTGCATAAAATTTTTAATATAGAAAATGATTTAGGACTTTCAAATTTATTATTAGAAAATGTAGAAGTGCGATTTAATAATTATATTAGAAGAACACGAATAGAAAATCTTTATTTATTGCCAAAAGGAGTTGTACCTCCTAATCCTAGTGAATTATTAAACTCTCCAAAAACGAAAGTATTGTTGCGTACTTTAAGTGATAAATTTGATTATATTATTTTAGATGGCACGCCAGTAAATGGTCTTACGGATTCGCTTATTTTAACAAAGTATGTGGATAAAACGGTTATAGTAACTTCTATTAATCAAACCAAAACAAGTGAACTTGAATTTACAAAAAAAAGTTTAATTAGTGTAGGAGCCGATATTGCAGGAGTTATTGTAAATAAAACCAATGACATTCATGGTAGCTATTATGGAAATTATTACGAGTAGGATTTTAAATGATTGATATCCATTCACATGTAATCAATGAAATTGATGATGGTGCGAGAAGCATTGAGGAAAGCATTACCATTTTAAAAAAAATGAGTGAAATTGGATTTACACACATTATAGCCACTCCACATTATATTTCTGGAAGCGATTATACCTGTAATAATTATGAAAAATACTATCGATTAATAAAACTAAATGAAAGAATGAAACAACAAAATTTTCCATTACATTTGTATTTAGGTAATGAAAATTTTATAGAACCTTATTTATTAAGTTTGTTAAAGAAAAATGAAATCACGACACTTAATGGCAGTCATTATTTGTTAGTTGAATTTCCCGTTGCAAGACCAATGAATGATTTGAAAGAAATCTTATTTTTTATAAGAAGTAAGGGATATATTCCAATAATAGCTCACCCTGAAAGGTACTCTTATTTTCAAGAAAATCCACTTCAACTTCTTGATTATTTAAAAATGGGATGTTTATTTCAAGGAAATTTTTCCAATATTGTGGAAAAATATGGTACAAAGGCAAAAAAATTATTTATCTATATGTTAAAAAACAACCAGTATCATTTTTTAGCTAGTGATGTACATCACGATAATGATATTCTATTCGAAGAAATGAAAAAAATAAAAAAATCTATTTTAAAAATAATATCTGAAGAACATTTTTATGAATTGACCTATGAAAATCCATTAAAAGTTTTAAAAGATGAGCATATAAAAGTAAGAATAGGGGAAGACTAAGAATACTCATGTAGTAAGGTGGTTTTATGAAGTGGATATTTTTTCTTCTATTTATTTTATTGATTTTAATCATTTACTCTTCTTGTAAAGTGTCAAGTACCATTTCAAATCTTGAAGAAAAAAATAATTATAAGAAATAAAAGAATTTATTAATTAAAAAAACATAAATAGTTCCAATTAGAATACATTTATATAAAGGAGCAAGTTTATGTTTTTTAATAATATTCACATTCGTCTGCGAGTAGTCTTTTTGGTAGTATGTATTTTATTATGTGCTGTCATTTTTAGAGTATTTTATATTCAAGTATTTAAGTACAATAAACTCTCTAATCTGGCAGAGTCTTTATGGAGTAGAGAACTACCTATTACAGCAGATCGTGGTGAAATTAGAGATCGTAATGGAAAGGTCTTAGCAACCAATATTACAACTACTTCTTTAGTTGTCATTCCCAATCAAATAAAAAATAAAGAAGAAGTAGCTGAAAAACTTGCTAAAATACTCAATGTAACTTACGATGAGATGTATCGACATATAAGTAAAAAAACATCGATTGAAAGAATACATCCAGAAGGAAGACAATTGTCATATGAAACCGCAGAGGAAATTAATAATTTAGGATACGATGGAGTTTATTTAGTAAAAGAGAGTAAAAGATATTATCCATATAATAATGTTTTATCTCATGTACTTGGTTATGTGGGAATTGACAATCAAGGGTTATCTGGAATTGAACTAAACTATGATGATTATTTGACTGGTGAGAATGGAGCAATTAAATATTTTTCTGATGGAAAAGGAAATCGTTTAGAATTAACAGAAATTTACGAAGAACCACAAAATGGAATTAATATTGACTTGACAATTGATATTGATTTACAACTTTCTATTGAAAATGAATTAGATAATGTAATAGAAAAGTATCATCCAGAACAAGCTTTGATAATGGCTATGAATCCAAAAACAGGCGAAATTTTGGCTATGGCAAGTCGTCCAAATTTTAATCCCAATAATTATCAAACTTCCTCTGTAGAAGTCATTAATCGTAATTTACCAATATGGATGACGTATGAACCAGGTTCTACATTTAAAGTTATAACTTTAGCGGCATCTTTAGAAGAACAAACGATTAACCTTTTCAATGATAATTATTATGATGGTGGCTCTATTACAGTTGAAGGGGCTAGAATAAAGTGTTGGAAAGCTGGCGGTCATGGAGCAGAAACGATGTTGCAAGTTGTTGAGAATTCTTGTAACCCAGGGTTTGTGGTTATGGGGCAGAAACTTGGTGCAGAACGACTTTTAAATTATATTAAAAGTTTTGGATTTGGTGCCAAAACCGGAATTGATTTAAATGGAGAAGCGAATGGAATATTATTTTCTTTAGATAAAATGGGACCTGTAGAGTTAGCAACTACTAGTTTTGGGCAAGGAATTAGTGTGACACCTATACAACAAGTAAGAGCGGTATCGGCGGCTGTAAATGGTGGAATTTTGCATACTCCCTATATTGTATCTAAAATGACAGAACCTGAAACCAATAGTGTTATAAAGCTCTTTTCGCCAGATGAAGGTAAAAGAGTGATTAGTGAAGATACGAGTAAATTGGTAAGATACGCTTTAGAAAGCGTGGTAGCAAATGGATCAGGAAAAAATGCTTATATTGAAAATTATCGCATTGGAGGTAAAACAGGAACTGCACAAAAAGTCAACAACGGTGTTTATATGGTTGGAAATTATATAGTTTCGTTTATGGGTTTTATGCCTACAGATGATCCAGAAATTGTTGTATATGTGGCTATAGATAATCCAAAAGGGGTTACTCAATATGGAGGAGTTGTATCTGCTCCTATTGCAAAAAATGTTTTTAAAACCGCTATTGAACTTTATGGATTCGAAAAGACACAAGAAGGTATGCCAAGAGAATACACATGGTTAGATAAAAAATATACAATGCTTCCAGACGTAGTAGGTATGTCTTTAGATTCAGCCAAAAAAACTTTAAAAGGGTTTCAAGTAATTACCTCTGGTAATGGAGAAAAAGTAATCTATCAAAGTCCAGAAGGAAATTATTATGCAGAAGAAGGAAGTAAGATATCTTTAATGTTGTCTAACTGATGTCAATTTTAAGAGGAAAGAACAAATTTTATTAAAAGTATTGTATAATTTGATTACGAGGTGATAAGAATGTTGATTTTAGCAAAAGCTGCAATGTCTATTATGTTAGGCTTTGTCCTATCTATGTTATTTGGTTTCTTTTTTGTAAAGTTTGCTCGTAAAAAGAAAATGGGTCAAAATGTAAGTTTAACAATTGGAGAAAGGCATCTAAAGAAAAATGGAACACCAACAATGGGAGGATTTATATTCATTGTTCCTGTTTTAATTTCCTTACTTTTACTTTATATTCGAGGAAGCATTTCTTTAAGTCATAATTTATGGATACTTATCTTTGTTTTTGTTGCTTATGCTATGTTAGGTTTTGCCGATGATTTCTTGAAAATGAAATTTAAAAATAATAAAGGAATTAGTATTACAACAAAATTTTTAATTCAAATGGGAATTGCTTTAACATTCTTTTATATATTTATGAAAAATGGAGGAGAACCAGTTTTATGGATAACTTCTATTGGCATAAGTATAGATATGGGTTGGTTATTTGGAATTTTTATTTTGTTTGTTTTAGTAGGAACTTCCAATGCTGTCAATATTACTGATGGACTGGATGGTCTTGCAGGTGGATTATCAGCTATAGCTTTTTTAGCTTTTGGTATTATTTCTTGGAATACTGGATGGATGCAAGGTTATGAAGAAGTTGCTATATTTTGCTTTCTCTTAGTTGGAAGTTTATTAGGTTTTCTACTTTATAACTCTCATCCAGCTAAAATTTTTATGGGAGATTTAGGAAGTCTTTCGCTTGGAGGGGTCCTTGCAACTGTAGCAATTATTACTAGACATGAGTTATCGTTAGTTTTAGTCGGTGGAGTATTTGTTGTAGAAACAATATCTAGTTTTGTTCAAATTATTGCTATAACAAAATTCCATAAAAAAATTTTTAAAATGGCTCCTTTACATCATCATTTTGAGCAATTAGGGTGGGCTGAAACTGATATTGTAAAACTATTTTGGGTAATTGGTTTTTTACTTGCAATGGCTGCCATTACCTATGGCGTATGGATATAAAAATATATCTTTTTTTTTGAGGCAATATATTCCTTTGTTTTTTTCTTATGTTCTATACATTGGATTAGCAAAAAAAAATAGAAAAATAAGCAAATTAGTATAAAAGGATTATTCAGCAAATACTTTTCTTGTTAAAAATATTTTATTTTTTACTATGTTTTTTCTTATTATAAATAAGAATAGAATAAATTTGACCTTTTGTAAAAAGCTTCTATACTAGTCTTAAAAGATAGTTAGAGTACAGGAATATATAGAATAACTTAAGCACTTATATTTGTTTCGATATTCTTACTTCTTTCTACTAACATTCAGAATAATTCCAATACTTGCCATACTAACTAAAAGTGAGGAACCTCCGTAACTCAAAAAGGGAAGAGTTACTCCCTATGTCTTGCACTCGTAACTGTTTTTTGATAGGTAACACTTACAAAGTAACT
>CANPIH010000008.1 GCA_947574085.1 uncultured Mycoplasmatota bacterium
TAATTAATAGAAAACCCATAGAAAAAATCTATGGGTTTGTCTACATTCTGTAAAAAATCATCCATTGGATGATTTTTTTAATTCTTCTAAAACTTTTTCGATGTCTTCCAAAAGAAATCCTTTATTCAAAAGTCGACCTTTTATTTGATATTTTAAACTACTTCCATTATATTTTATTGACAATTTTTTTAAAAGTTTTATAGCTTCTTTTTCTAAATATTCATTATTTTTTGGATAATTTATTCTTTCTAAAATTAAAAGAATTTCTTCTTTTTCATATCCCTCATTCATACAATAATAAAGAACTTTTTCTTTTATTTTATGTATTCCATCTTTTTTGTTGGCTTTCACTTTTTTTTGTACTAAATGTTCTAATCGTTCTTGCCATATTTCTTTTTTTATTTTTAATAACTCTTTTGCTATGGCTTCTTTCTCTAAGCCAAGATCTAATAACTTTCTTTCTATCCATTTTGCCCCTTTGAAAGTCATTAACAATTGAGTATTTATATAAGATTCTATGTAGCTTTTTTCGTTTAAAATATTTTTTTTCTCTAAAATCATTAAAGTATTTTCAATATCCTGTGGATTGTATTTCTGTTTTTCTAAATACATTTCCATTTCTTTTTTAGAACGATTTTTTTTAGATAAATATTGAATAGCTTTATAATAGCAGGCGTACGGTTCGTTTTCTGCTTTTAATTTTGTTATTTCTTTTTTTGATAGTTCTTTTTTTAATAGTAAATTGTATTTTAATATGATTTCATCATAGAATACAACTTCAATATCTTCATTTTCAAAAATTATTTTGTATTGGTTATTTGCTAATTTTTTATAACTTTTTATTTTCATAATTAAAATTATAAACCATTTTTTCAAAAATATACAAGAAAAAAATTGATATACTTGATATCAATTTATCTTTTTAATGTTTCGTCTAAAACTATGCTTTCAATTTCACTTATTTTCTTTTTAACGTTTTCCCAATCGTTTGTTAAATAAAAGCCATTCAATTCAAATACAAGTTGCCCTAAATTTTGTTTTTGATTATCTGTAAAATTTTTCTTATTTCTTTCTAAAGTATTTATTAGCTCTTCTGCTTCTATTTTTACTTTATTGGCCTCTTCATCTGCATTGCCAAATACCAATTCATTTATCATTGCCACTTTTTGCTTGTTTTTATACATTTTTTCTTTCTTAGAATAAACTCGCTTTTTTTCGTTTTTAATTAATAAAAAATAAATTGTTTTTGATATTCTAAAAATATCTTCATAAAAGGGAGCATCTACTTTTTCTAAATTTTCCCATTGCTTCAATAACTCTGTTTTTATTGATTTATCGATTTCATTTTGCTCTTTTAGACTTGTCATTTGAGTAATCAATTCTTTCTTCCAAGAAAGAATATAATTATGAATGGAAGTTTTATCTTTAATGCTTTTTCTCATTTTTACGGATTTTTTAGCTATATCTTTACAAATTAACAAATTTCCTTCTTCTACGTTTAAAAGAGATTTTTGTTCAAATAAAGCTGGATTTTCTTGATATTTTTCATAAATGGATATATAAATGTCATATAAATACGCTGAAAACTCTTTAGTTCCTTTTGGACCTAAGTTACTATGTTTAGACAGAAATAAAGCTTTTTCTTTTAGTCTATTCCAAAAAAGATGTGTACGATCGTAGTATAAATTTGCTAAATTATACAATACTAACTTAGTTAAAAAAATTTCATCTGATTTCATTCTGGTTTTCCCCCTTTTTTATATTTTCGTATTATAACATAATCATAATAATTATACAACATTTTTTATAAAAATATAAATAACAGTTTAAAAATATACAAAATTTAAAAAAACAATTATTTTTGTATTTTAAACTCTTTACATATTTTATCTAAATCTTTTAATAAGTTATTAACTTCATTTTCTTCTTTGCATCTAGCTCCACTCGCAAACTTATGCCCACCACCATTGTATTTTTCAGCTGTTTCATTTACAATAGGCCCTCGACTACGAATATTTACTTTAAAAAGCTCATTTTTTTCATCATAAGTAATAAATATCCAGACTAAGACTTCCTTTATAAAATTAAAGTCATTAATCATATTAGACGGTGTGCCATGATCTACACCATATTCTTTTAAAATTTCTGGTGTGATCTTTACATACGCTAGACCATTTTCTGTTAAATTTAAATGTTGGGCCAAATAGCCATGAAATTGAATCTCATTCAGTGGTCTTTCATACAATCTATTATATAACGAAACAAAATCAATAGAAAATTGATCTATTAATTTTGAAACAATTTGAAAAGTTTTTGCTGTGGTATAGGAAAGTAAAAAACGATCACTATCTGATACAATCCCTAAAAACAAGTTATTAGCAATCGTTTGGTTTATTTTTAAAGGCGTTTTTAACAAAAAATCTGCAATTATTTGACAAGTACTAGAAGCAGTTTCTTCAACTAGTTCAATATTTGCAATTTTCTTTTCACACGGATGATGATCTATTTTAATTACTTCTTTATAAGATAATCCTTCAATTCCATCTACACGATCTATTGTAGGTACATCTAAAATAATAAGCAAAGCATCTTTGATACTGTCAAAATCTGCTTTATCTAGTAATCCAAAATATTTGAATTTGTTGATACTTGTTCCTACAGCTAGTACTTTTTTTTGAGGAAAAGTAACGCGTATAGCATCTCGTAATGCAACTTGGCTAGCGATGGCATCTGGATCTGGACCAATATGTCTAGCCACTACGATCGTATCGTATTTTTTAATTTTTTTGTATATTATTTTTTTACTATCCATTGCCATCATGATCTCCTATCCAATAATGTTATATGTATCTAACGCTATCATTAATTCTTCATTTGTTGGAATAACATAAACAGGAACTTTGGATTCATTTGAAGAAATCATTCCTTCTTTGGTTTCTAAATAACTTGCAATTTTATTGTTTTTTTCTTTATCCAAAAAGATTCCTAAAGCGTTTAATTTTTCTACAATGGCTTCTCTAAATTCACGTGCATTTTCTCCTAAACCAGCTGTAAATACTAACGCATCTACTTTTCCATTTAATTCTACATAGTATTTAGCAATATAATCCACTACACGATTTATATACATATCGTTTGCTAATATACATTGTGGGTTACCCTCTTTCATTCCCTCTTCTATATCTCGATGATCAGAAAATTTACCGCTTATTCCAAACAAACCACTCTCTTTATTTAAAATATGCTCTACTTCCATTATATTTTTTCCAGTTTTATTCATATAAAATGGAATGATAGAATAATCAATATCTCCAGAACGTGTCCCCATCATTAATCCAGCATTAGGACTGAATCCCATAGTAGTATTTACACTTTTCCCTTCTTTAATACAACAAATACTACTTCCACTTCCTATATGACAATTAATAATGTTTATTTCATTTCTCCCTAATTTTTCTTGCATAGTCTTTGTTATATATTTATGACTTGTTCCATGAAATCCGTATTTTCGAATTCCAAAATTTTTATACCAATCTAATGGTACCGAATATAAGAAATTCACCTCTGGAATTGTTTGATGAAAAGAAGTGTCAAACACACCGACCATTGGAGTTGAAGGCATTGCACTTTTAAAAGCACGAATACAAGAAAGCATTGCTGGATTATGAAGCGGTGCCAAATCATTAAAATTTTCGCATTCTTTTAATACTTCTTCTGTTATTAAAACAGAATCTTTAAATTTATCTCCACCATGCACTAAACGATGACCTACTCCATCAATTTCTTCTAAAGAAGAAACAATGTTCTTATTTAACAATTCTTCTTTTAAGTAAGTTACAGCATCGTTATGATTTTCTAACTCTACTTCTTTTTTAATTTTTTCACCATTTATTTTAATAGTATAGAAACTTCCTTTCATTCCTATTTTTTCAAAATAACCGTTGATTAGCTCGTTTTCACTGGGAAGTTCAATACAATTAAATTTCAAAGAAGAACTTCCAGCATTGACTGTTAATATTTTCATTTTTCATTCACCTCTTAATTATTATACAAAAAAAAAAGAAGTTTTTCTATCTTTCTTTGTTCCCTAATGAATTTTTGACATTTTTATAATCTGTTTTTCTAGCAAGTTCATCATAATTTATAATTCTTTTGCTATTGGAATCAAAATTATAGCCATATTCATTAAAGCGTTCGCTTACAATTTTATCAATAGTACTTTCGTTTTGTCTATCATAGCATTTGTAATAATAATCAATATGTTTACGCATAATGCACCACCTAATTTTAGTATGTATAAAATAATTACATTTATTCATACTATAAATGGTGATAACTATGGACGAAATCTATTTTAATCAATGTATAGCTTGTACAGTAAAAAATTGTAAATTTCATAACAAAGAAAATTATTGTACTTTAGGAAAAATTTTAGTATCTAATGAGAATAATCGTACAAATTGTGCAAGTTTTAAAAAAAAGGATTAGATATTTTGTTTTCTAAAGCCTTTTTTTATTCTACTTATTTTGGGCAATTTTTTTTACAATAGATCTGTAAATTTTTGATGCTGTTTTTCTACTATTTTTATAATCTCATGTTCTTTTATTGCTTTATAAATCAAATCCTTATAAGGTATTAGTTCTTCATATTCTTTACACAATTTTCTATCTGGATTAATTACAGGATGACGAGGAACAAAAATAGTACAGCAATCTTCAAAAGGTAAAATACTTGTTTCATAAGTATTTATTTTTTTGGAAATAGAAATAATTTCCAACTTATCAAAACAGGCAAGTGGTCGAATAACAGGAATATTTACTACTTCATTTATTGCTTTCATACTTGTTAATGTTTGACTTGCCACTTGACCAATAGATTCGCCATTTACTAAAATTTTACAATTGTTTCTATTTGCCAAAATTTCTGCGATACGATACATGATTCGACGCATAATGGTAATTAAGTATTCATGGGGAATATTTTTATAAATTGCTTCTTGAATTTCAGTAAAGTTTATGACATGTAACTTTATTTCATTATTGTATTTTGCTAAATTTCTTGCAAGTTCTATTACTTTGTTTTTGGCTTCTATACTAGTATGAGGTGGGCTTTCAAAATAAAGGGCTTCTAACTTAACTCCCCTTTTTATTGTCATAAACCCCGCAACAGGAGAATCAATTCCTCCACTTAACATAAGCAAACCTTTACCAAGAGTACTTACTGGATAGCCACCTAATCCTTCTATAGTTTCAAAATAAAGATAACTTTCATTATTACGTAATTCTAAGTAAATCGTTAATTCTGGATTATGAACGTTTACTTTTATATTTTTTCTATTTTTTAATAAAAAAGCTCCTAATTCACTATTTATTTCAACACTGGTTTTAGGTATTTTTTTATTACTTCTTTTGGTTTCTACCTTAAATGTTTTAAATTCTTTCGCTTCTAATAAATTGATTAATGTTTGTTTTATTTCATCTAAATTTAAAGTTTTTAATTCATAACCAATTATAATTTCATGAATGCCAAAAACTTCTTTTAATTTATGAACTACATCTTTAAAGAACTTTTCTGAAGTATAAATAAACATTCTTCCTTTATCAAATTTAATTTCTATAGTAGAATCATTTAATTTTTGCTTTATATTTTGTTTTAAAGTCGTAATAAATAAATTGATATTTTCTTTTTTTGTAGTAAGTTCCCCATACTTAATTATAATTAGCTTTTTCATTTTTATCTCACCGAACTTTTTTTATTTTAAAGTAAGAATATCACATAATTTTCTAAAGTGTCAATTCATTTCACTTTTTTAATTTAACTTCCTGTTTATATTTTCAAAGTTGTTTTTATTCTTTCGTTGTAAAATTCAATTATGCTGATTTAGTATATTGCCCTAAAAACATCCTTCTCTTATTATAATGACAAACCAATAACCATTACTATTATCTTCGTTAAAGTAAGTGATGAATCCTCGTGTTTATCAACATATTTCTACAAAACTCCTGTAAACTCAAAGTAAAAATAAAACCAGGCTTGGGTTTTATTTATAAAGTATCTAATTTATTATATACGTTGCGAAAACAATTTAAAAAACGATTGATTTCCTCTGTGGTTGTTAAATAAGACAAACTTATTCTTATACTATGTCTTGCTCTTTCTTCGTCATTAAATAAAGCCATAATTGTAGGGGAAACTTCTCCACTCGCACACGCAGTATTTGTTCCGATATAAATTTCATATTCTTCCATAGCATGAATGAATGTTTCTGGTTTTATATTATTTAAACTAATATTTAAAATATGAGGTATAGAATATTTTGTACTATTAATGAGAATTCCTTCTAAATCTTGAATTTCTTCTCTTATTTTTTCATTTAATTTCCGTATAAAAGTTTCTTTTCGATCTAAATCCTGTATACCTAAACGAATAGCTTTGGATGATGCAGCAATTAATGGTACTGCTGGGGTGCCAGGACGTAAATTTTTCTCTTTATTGCTTCCATGAATTAGTGGTTCAATTTTTATAAAATTACTTTTATATAGTAATCCTATTCCTTTAGGACCATATATTTTATGGATAGAAAAACTTGCCATATCTACATCTTTTACATTAACAGGTATTTTTCCCAAAGCCTGAGTCATGTCACTATGAAAAATAGTTTCTGGATTCTCTTTTTTTATAATTTGACGAATCATTTTTAAAGGTTCACGTATACCTAATTCACTATTTACTGCACAAATACTTACTAGAATTGTTTCAGGACGCATTTTAGACTTTAAATCATTAAAGTCTATAAGACCATCTTGATCATTTTCTACAAAACTAACTTCAAATCCCAATTCTTTTAAATAATTGCAAATCGCGTAAATAGAAGGATGTTCTAAACGAGAAATAATAAGATGATTTCCTTTTTTTCTATGAGCTAAACAAGAGCCAATTAAAGCTAGATTATTTGATTCCGTAGCTCCACTTGTATAAATTATTTCGTTTTCACTTGTGCCTAACAGTTCACTAATTTGTTTTGTTGCACTTCCTATTAATTCTTTCGATTTTATTCCTAAACTATGTAACGAATTGGGATTTCCAATAAATTCTTTACTAGCTTTATTAAAGGAATCCAAAACATCCAAAGAAATAGGAGTTGTTGCACAGTAATCCAGATAAATCATGTTTTCACCTCATTTTCTATTATAACCAACTTTTTTTTAAATTACTATCTTGACTTTGCAACGTATACATAATATTCATAACAATTTTTTATTTTTACTTGAGTAATTTAATGTACGATAAAAAAGATGAATTATTCTTATTGATACTCTTCTATAAGTCTTTTATGGATTCCTGGTTCCACAATATTTATAGCCACTATAGCTTGTTCTAGAGCTATTTTAAAATTTCCTTTGTAAAAATTCATTTCAGCTTTCATAAGACCAGAATCAACCTCTTTGTTATTTCGATAACGATTGCCATATACAATAGCTGTTTCTGCCATCTTAGCTGTTTTTACAATTTCTTTAGAAGTATTAAAAACTTTAAATACTAGATCTCTTGCTGTATCCACTCGTGTATTTAATATCTTAATTGATATAGGAGCATTCTCTAGTACTTTTATAATTTCATCAATTCCTTCACTAGCTTCTGATAGTTCTACAAAATAATTTTCTGGAACAACTGGAAGTTTGTAATCACGAATTTGCTTTTTAGCTTTTAATAAAATATCTTTTATTTCATCTAATTGCTCTCTGGCACGAAGCTCATCTTCTTTTAAAGAACCTATAGTTCTTAAAGCTCTTTCTAACTTCTCTTCCGTTTTGGAAAGGCGAACGTGTAAATTTTCCATTTCTTTTCCAAGATGTACAAAATATGACTTTTTACTTCGATGAAGTTCTATAATTTCATCATATTTTTCATGAATTTGATCTAATTCTTCTCCAATTTCTCCAATTACAGATACGTCTTCATTGGTTAAATCATAACTATATTTTATATCATCCATTTTTTGATACAAATCGTTATTAATTTTATTAAGTTTTGTGACTTTAATTAAAATTGTTCTTGCGTAATCTTCAAATATTTTTTTGGCAATTCTTTCTTTATCAAAATCATTATCACTGGATTCAAAGAAGTCAAGTATTGTTTTTAATTCAAAAATAGAATCTTCCAAATTTAAAACGTTGAGTCTTTGAAAAACATCAGCAATTTTTTTATTGGCTTCTGTAACATTGTAGTCAATATTTAAGTATTCCAAATTAAAGCCATCTCGTTCCATTTTTTCTTTAGATTTTAAAAGACTTTTTATTTTATTAGGGATTAATTTTTTTCCCATTAAAATAATACTTGGAGCTTCTTCCATTACAATTTTTAAATTTCCAATAATATCATCTATAGCTTTTACTATTTTCCCAACTTCTTGATAGGCGTTTTTTTCCATAGCAAGTTCAAAAGCACTAAATAATTTATCAACGTTTTCAAATTGAAGTTCAATTGGCGAAGAAACTATTTTATATTCTTCCAGATTATTATTGTATTTGTTTAAAATTTCACGGTAGTTGGCCTTTAGCTTTGTAATCGTATCTCGATTTCTTTCTTCACTTAAGGTAATTCCTTTTATTTCTTCTAATAAAAAATTGGATTTTGTTTTTACAAAACAAATATCTATTTCTACTTCTGCTAATTTCTTTTTTAAGTCCTTATAATTTCTATCGTTATACAATTCCTCAATTTCTAAAAGTTGATCCGTAATTTTAGGAACTTCGACGTCTTTTATTTCTTTAAATCTTCTTTGCCAATTGTCAAAAGATTCTTTCGAATCGGAATTCATTACAAGAGGTTCTACCTTATTTAGTTCTGATAATATGCTTGCAGAGATTATTAAATTTTTTTCTCTCTCCAACTGAGCTATAATTTCAGCGTATTTTTTTCTTTCCTTTTTGGCAATAAAATTTAAAATAACCACAATGGTAATCATGGAAAGAATATAATAAGTTATACCTACCATTATAAACGTAGTTCTAGACATAATACCACTATCCCTATTCTTTTATTTTACCATAGCTTTTAAAATATTTGTTAAAAAAATAGTTCTATAGGAACTATTTTTTTATAATATAAGAATCTTCTTCAATTTGATCCAATATATTTTCGTTTTTTTCTTCTCTTAACGAAGAAATAATATTATCATTAATTGTACTTGCATTTTCGCTTCTTTTCGGTAAATCTACTCTTTTTGGCATTTCAAAAGAAGGTTTTGAAGGTTGTTGATAGCTATTTTCTGTTTCCATTTTTTCTTGTTTTTCTTCTGCTTGTTCTTTAGTTAAATAAACAGAACTAAAAGGACTTGCCATTTTTTTAGAACTTTCATTTGAACTATTGAATACTTTCCATTCTGTTGAGTCTTTTCCATCACCACTATTATTTGACGCGTTTTGCTGATAATCAGAAGTATTTACCAATTCTGTTTCTTCCCTATCGTCGTATTTGTTCAAAACATCTTCAAAAGTTTCATTTTCTGGAATCGAATTCGATTCTTCATTTATTATGGAATCTAAAGAATAAATATTTGAAGTTAAATCCATTTCTTCATTTGCTTCTACACTATTTTCCATTATTGGTTCTTCTATATAATCTGTATTTAGAACAATATTACTTGTTACAAAAGGATCAAGCTCTTCTCTTGGGGTCTCTTGAAATGTTTCTATTGGTTCTATTTGTTCTTGAAAATTGTATTCTTCTTCAACTTTTTCCTTATTTACAGAGTATTCGTTATCCAATTCATTTAAACTCTCTTCTTCTTTTAAAGGTTGCTCAAAAGGGTCTTTTGGAATAGTATCTAATTTAGATACATCTATTTCATTCATGGAAGGCGATTCTTGTTCTAAAACTATTGACTCTAAATTGTTTGAGTTTACAATTTCTTGTTCAGTAGTTTTTTCTTTCTTATAATTTTCAAGTTCTTTCTTTTCTGCCATTCTTTCTTTTTCATCTTTTTTGCCAAAGAATAAAATAATTAAAAATGCAAACGCTAGTACGGTAATTACTATAAATAAGCCTATACCAAAATAATTATTACTATAGAGTTTATATAGGAATTCCATGGCTACCACCACCTTTTATTCTATAAATTAAGAATATCATATTCTATTTTACAAATCAAGTCCAATTATTATGACTGTAAACTAAAAAAAGATAAAAATATTATTTATCTTTCACATAAATTTGTTCATTTGCTTCATGACTTGATTTACTTGTTTTTGACTTGGCTTTCTTCCCATACTACTCATCATAACTTCAATCATTTTTTCATTGATTGGAGGATTTTTTTGCATATATTTCTTCATAAAAAAACGTGCTCCTAAAAAACCAACAACTAAGCCAACGATAAGACCTATAAGTATTAATAAAATATCGTGTATCATTTTGTTCCTCCTTTTTTTCTATTTTACTAAAAAATATGCTATTTTGTAAAGTTTATACTGGAAGTTTTTCTAACCAAAAATAATCAAGATTTTCAAAATCACACAAAAATAAATTGGGAATTGAATATAAATCATCTAAAAAAGAAGGTTTTACAATTGTACTTTCTAAAAGCAAATAATGATTTCGAATCATTAATTTGGATTCCTCTTTCTGGTAAATATTATTCACTTGATGTTTGTTTTTAAATTTCATATAAAAATAATTTTCTTGATATTTTTGAAAAATTTTTTTATCCAATATTTTTGTATTTATATTTTCTACAAGTTTATAAAATATATCTGCACCTTGATTAATTTCTTTTTTGTCTAAATTATAAATATATTTTAGCATTCTAAACAAAGTGTATGGGTTGTTTTTTGTTAATTGTGCATATTCCTCTTTTATTTTAAAAATATAAAACGTTCGCATTTGACTTCACCAAGTTAAGTATAACAACAATAAAATAATTTATTTGTCAAAAAAAGTCGAATTTTTATGATTCTGTTAATAATTTTACTACTTTCATTTTTAAATTTTCAAAATCGTACTCACATTTATTTACTACTTCTTGAGAAAATCCACTATAGCCAAAATCGTTAAATCCCAAAATATATTTATCAGAAGAAACAAATAATCCCCATCCTAATTTGCTACTTGGTTCTAAAACAATTGTTTTTACTCCTTTTGGCAAAAGACTTTCTTGATAAGTTTTTTCTTCTTTTAAGAACAATTCCATACTAGGCATAGACACTACACGAAGTTCAAAGTTGTCTCTTCGAAGTTCAATTGCAATGTTTAATGCATTTAGCACTTCTTTTCCGGTTGCAATTAAAATACCATCTAATTTTTTTTCTTCTTTTCTCACAATATAAGCACCATGATTTATCATTTTTGGATTACTATTTGGCAATTTAGGTATGGTCGCATTTCCTAAAACTATACAAACTGGTTTTTTATTTTTACAAATAAATTCCCATACCCCCATAATTTCATAAATATCGCTAGGTCGAAACGTAAGTAAATTGGGAATACTTCTTAAAGCAGTAAGTTGTTCAATGGGTTCAAAAATGGCTCCATCTTCGCTATAATGAATACTATCATGAGTAAAAATATATGTAACAGGTAAATTCATAAAAGCACTCATTCTCATAGCAGTTTTTAAAGAATCTGCATTTACTAATTTAGTGCTACAATACATTTTTAAACCACTTATCGCCATACCATTCATTATGCCAGCCATTGCTTCTTCACGTCCGCCAAAATTTATGTTTTTACCTAATGGTTTTTCTGGAGTTTGAATACTTGTATTGTCTAAATACGCTTTTGTAGTCGAGGCAAGATCTGCACTTCCTCCTAAAATAAATTCAGATTTAGAGGCAACTAGATTTAAAACTTTGTGATGTGTGAGTAATAAATTTTCATTGTAGGTTTCGCTAACTTTATAATTTAAACTATCAAAAGGAATTGGAAAATTTTTATTAGTCAACAATTGAAATAAATTTAAAAGTCGAGCGTTTCCAGATGATTTAATTTTATTAACAGAATTGGTAAAATCTGTGTATTTTTTTTCAATGCGTTCACGAATTAAGTTTTTTATATGAACTACCGTATCTTTTCTTACTTCAAAAGGTGCAATGGTAACGTTTAAATTTCTTTTTAAATTAAAGATATCATCATCCATTAATGGACCTTCAAAAACTACATTTTTATTTTCGTTTCGTGTTCCTTTTCCTAAAACAGTCTGAAATAAAAGTAAAGATGGCTTTTTACTTTTTTTAGCAAGAGTTATTGCTTTATCTATACTTTTTAAATTGTCAGCGTCTTTAATTTTATTGACATAAAATCCCATAGATTCAAAACGTTTTTCTATATCCTCCTTAAAATTATCAGCTGTGGAACCATCATTGGTAACGTTTGAAAAATCGCACAAAATCATTAATTTGTCTAATTTTTGTACACCAGCAAATGAAGTAGCTTCGTAGCTAACTCCTTTCATCAAATCTAAATCGGTGCAATATACATAAGTACGATAATCAATAAATGTTTCATTTTCTTCTTCACTTTTTAAAATAGATTCAAAATATCGCTCTGCAAGAGCAAATCCTACCGCATTAGCAATACCCATTCCATATGAACCTATAGAAATATCTATACCTGGAGTAATTTCTACTTCAGGAGATCCAGGGGATTTTGCATCTATACTTTTATACTGCTTTAAGTCCTCTTTGGATATATTAAATCCACAAATATGCAACGTTGCGTAAAGCAAAGCAGAAGCTTGATAGGAAGATAGAACAAAACGATCTCGATTGAGCCAATCTGGATCTTCAGGATGTATAATCATATGTTTGGCATAAAGAGTATACAAAATAGGTGCACCAGATAAAGCTATTCCTGGATTTCCACTTTTGGCTTTACTGATCATATCTATAGCTAAAGCCTTTATTTCTGCAACAGCATTTGTATCATTTGTATTCATAATTTCCCTACCTATTCTTTTTATCAGTATAACAAAAAATGGAAAAGATTAAAACCATTTTGCTACTTTTCCATTTAAAACATTTTCTTTTTCTTGTAAAGCAGAGAATAAATTAATATTTAAATTATTACAAATCGATATTAAAACGAGGAATATATCGGCAATTTTTAATTCGGTATTTTGATAATCTTGGTCTTTTAATGAAGAACGTATCTCTTTGCCTAATTCAATAACATTAAAAAATAATCGAAACATTTCACTCGAAATATCCTTTTTATCAAATGTGTCTAATTCTATATGTTCTTCTACATATTTTTGTATTAAATCCAAACTATCTTCACGCGTAATAGATAAAAATTGTTTTTCTGTTATATCCATTTTAATCCCCCATTGCTACTAATTTGTAGCTTCTTTCTTCATTAATTTCTATAGTATTTAAATTTTTAAATCTATAGTTTATGGCAAAAACTCCAAAAATAATTACCGAATAGAGCAATAAGGCTCCATTGTATTTTGTCCATATTTTTTTCATCTACATTCCTTCTTTCTAGATTAAGAATGACACGTATATTTGTTCGTGTCAACGAAAACATGAACATTTGTTTGACTTTTTATGCAATTAATGTTATCATAATATTGGAGGTTAAGACTATAGTGAAAGAATTAACTTTGAAGCAAACAGAAGTATTAAATTTTATAAAAAAGTACACCGCTACGCATGGTTTTCCACCAGCAATTCGAGAAATTTGCGAGGGTCTTGGTTTATCCAGCCCTGCTACAGTACATGCCCATTTAAAAAAATTAGAAATGGCTGGCGTTATTAAAACAAGCAATAATAAATTTAGAACTATTGAAGTTCTCGTGGAAAACGAATATATTGATAAAAAAGAAGATGTCATTAAAATTCCTCTCCTCGGTAAAATTACCGCTGGAAGTCCAATAGAAGCTATTGAACAACCAAATGAATTTTTTAATATTCCTGCTTCTTTAGTTCCAAAAAAGGAAACTGTTTTTGCTTTACATGTAAGTGGTGAATCTATGATTAATAAAGGAATTTTTGATGGAGATTATATAATTGTTCAAAAACAAAAAATAGCTAGAAATGGTGACATTGTTGTTGCAATGACTCCAGATAATGAAGTTACTTTAAAAACATTTTATAAAGAAAAAGATCACATTCGCTTACAGCCAGAAAATGACACCATGAATCCTATACTTTTACCAAACTGTACAATTTTAGGAAAAGCTATAGGTTTGTATAGACAATTTTAAAAAGTATCGTTAAAAATAACGATACTTTTTAAATCAAAAAATTTATTTAATTTTTTTAACGAAATAGCATAATGCTTAAAAATGCAAGATAAATTACAAGTGCAATGTATCCATTTAATTGGTCAGATTTACTGGATTTTCCATGAATTCCAACGGCCATTGTAGTTAAATACCCTCCAATCAATCCACCTATATGAGCTAAATTATCAATGCCTGTTAACATAAAGCCTAAAAACAAATTCATTAAAATTAAAGGAACGATTTGAGCACGTAAAACATTTCCTAAATACAAACGATAATGGTATCCAAAATAAAGCATACTTCCTAATAATCCAAAAATGGCTCCACTTGCACCAACTGATAGAGAAAGAGAAAACAAAGAAGACATTAAACTACCACTTATTGCACTAATTAAATATATAGTTAAGAATTTCTTTTTTCCTACAAAATTTTCTAATTGTGTTCCAATAATACATAGAGAATATAAATTTACAAATAAATGAATAATACCAGCGTGAAGAAATGTTCCTGTTAGAAGTCGCCAAATTTGCCCGTTTCTTATTGCGGAGGAACTTACAGCACCTAGTAAGTTTAAGGCATAAGCATCTGTTTCTCCTTTACCTACTATAAAACTCACAAAAAATAAAAACACACAAATTGCCATGATAACATAAGTTACTATTATTCTTTTAGGCTTAAAAGTTGCTTCATATATACGATTGTTTTTTTCCGTTTTGGCATTAATGTCTTCCGTTACATTAATAATTAAATCTAAGCCTTTTTCTTCTTTTAAAAGTTTGTTTTCAATTCCAGGAAAAAATTTTTCTATTTTGTTTGTTTCTTTATTATTTATATCCTTTAATACAATGGATTTAATATTTTTATCATCTTCTAAATGAATCTCATCATTTACATCTAAAAATATATTAAAAGCGTTCATAGAAAACGAAACCGTTTTCTTTTTTATTTGTCGCATAACATTTTTTATTTTAAAAAGATCTGTTTTAAATTGTTCTTCATTATGAATGTAGTTAGAATTTATTCTAACAATTTTATATTTTGCCTCACTATTTTCTAACCAAACCTCATCTTTAACTCCATGTACAATAATAGGAGTATAATTTTCTTCTGTAATGAAATAATGGACCAATCTCATCACTATTTCATCTTTTTTGGTAATAGTAATTGTATTCATTTTTGCATCTCCTTTTAGTAATATTATTTTAGTATATTTCATATTTTTAGTAAAGAGGTGAATCTATGTTTGCATTTTTTTTAACCTTAGGTTTTGTCTTTACGCATTTCTTTTTGTGCTTTCCCATTAAAAAAATTATTTTACTGAATAAAGTCGATAATGATTTTTTATTCATTTATATTACAAATCTTCTTTTACTACTCGCTTTTTTTTATTATTTTATTCTACTTAGCCAATTGTTTTTTACATTCTTCTTATCTTTATTCTTAATGGTTTTCTCCTACTTACTTCTTTATCATATAAAAAATATTTTAGGAAAATACTCTTTACTGAGTTTCCCTTATTTTTTCTTGTGTGTTTATACCTTCTCTAAAATTTTTATTTTATATTTATTCTAATTCTTTTAAATAATTTTTAAAATAAGTAGGTAAAGGAGTTTCAAAGTGCATTTCTTGTCGAGTAATCGGATGTACAAAATCAATAGTTTTGGAATGCAAAAACTGTCCTACATCTTTTCTCTTTTGGATTCCATAGATAGGATCATTGAAAACAGGATAACCAATATATTTCATATGAACACGTATTTGATGGGTTCTTCCTGTTTCTAAATGTAGATTTACTAAAGTATGATTGGAAAATCGCTTTTCTACACTTAAGTAGGTAACCGCATTTTTAGCATTTTGGTCCGTAACAGCCATTTTTTTTCGATTGTTTTTATCTCTTCCAATAGGTGCGTCAATTTTGGCTTCCTTATGAGGAAATACTCCACAAAGTAAAGCAGTATACTCTCTTTTTATTGCATGAACTTTAAAAGCATCAGATAAAATTTCATGTGCTTTATTGGATTTTGCTACCAACATGACTCCAGATGTATCCTTATCCAAGCGATGAACAATTCCTGGCCGAACTTCTCCGTTTATAGTACTTAAATTTTGTGTGTAATACAAAAGACCATTCGCTAAAGTATTTTCTTTTGTGCCACAACCTGGATGTACTACAACTCCTGTAGGTTTATTTACCACCAAAATGTCTTCATCTTCATACAAAATATCTAGTTCCATTTTCGATGGTTTTAGATTGGTTTCTTTAACATATTCCTGTACGACTTCTACAAGATCGCCTTGTTTGACTATATAACTAGGTTTTACATTTTTTCCATTTACTAAAATAGATCCCGCTACTAACATCTTACCAATGCAACTTCGAGAATATTCTAATTTTTCACTCAAAATTTTATCAATTCGCTCTTTACTTTCTTCAATTGTCCATTTTTGCATTTTGATCTTCTCCTTTTAAAATAGCAACGATTAGAAGAAAAATTCCTATTACTATAAAAGCATCTGCAAAATTAAAAATTGGATATTGATAAGAAAAAAATTGAAAAGATAAAAAATCTCGTACATACCCTAAAAATATGCGATCAATTAAATTTCCTACTACACCACCTAAAATAAATCCAAATGCAATATTGTTTCTTTTGTTGTGCTTAAAATTATACATATAACGATAAATAATAAAAATAGCTAATAAAGAAATGGCAATTAAAAAATCTACCTTATTATCCAGTATACTCCATGCTGCACCATAATTTTTAATAAAGTGTATAGAAAAAAAGTTTTTTATGATAGCGTAGTTTTTGTCAAAAGCAAAAAAGATACCAATTAAGATTTTGGTAATTTGATCCATAAACAAAGAAATAACTGCTATTATAAAAATTTTTCGATTCATGATTTTTCTTCTTTCACTTTTGTATTATAGCAAACTCTTTTCTTATATTTCAACTAATATTACATCTTCTCCTATTTTTTTTATTTGTTCCATTCCAATATTTATCTCTCCATTACTACCAAAAAATCGAAAAAAACGTCTAGGCTCTACAACAAAGTATTTTACATTTCCTTTTTCATCTAATTCAATATCTGTAATTCTTCCTAATTTTCTCCCATCTATTAAACTGACTATATCTTTTACTTGCAATTCTGAAACACGCATAGATACCACCTTAATAAAACGTATGAAAGAGAAAAAAAAAAAGAACCATATTCTTTTTTATTTTTCACCTGTAGACCCAAAACTTCCTTTTCCACGTTTAGTAGTATCTAATTCTTCTATTTCTACAAAATTGGCTTTTAAATAAGGGGTAATGATAAATTGTGCAATTCTATCGTTTGGCTCAATTGTTTGAGATTCATTACTATGATTGTGTAAAGCTACCATAACTTCCCCACGGTAATCTGCATCAACAACTCCTACTTTATTTGCTGGTGCAAGATGCTTTTTACTAGCAAGACCACTTCTCGCATAAATCAGACCAGCATAGCCTTTTGGCAAAGCAAAAGATAACCCTGTTGGCACTAATTTCGTTTCATGTGCGTTAAAAGTCATTGCGGTTTCAATACAAGCGTAAAGGTCTGCACCTGCTGAATCTTCCGTTCCATACGTTGGTATCTTAGCTTTTTCGTTTATTTTTTTTATTTCTACTGTTTCTATTTTCATATTTCTTACTCCTTTTTATATTATAGCATAATTTTTTATTTAATTAAACGTTTTATATTTTGAATAGCGTTTTTTTCGATACGTGAAACTTGTGCTTGAGAAATTCCTAAACTTTCTGCTATTTCCATTTGGGTTTTTCCAACAATAAATCGAGACAACAAGACATTTCTTTCTCTTTCTTTTATTTTTCCAATGGCTCGCCTTAATGAAATTAACATATCTTTATCTTGGACCATGTCTTTTTTATCGGCAATTTGGTCAAGCAAATAAATCGTATCACCTCCATCATTATAAATTGGTTCAAAAATACTCATGGGTTCTTTAAGAGCATCTAAAGCAAAATTAATTTGGTATTCTTCTATTTCAAGTGCTTTAGCTATTTCTTTATTATTTGGTTCCGTACCATGTGTTTTCATATAGTCTTCTTTAAATTTTATAATAGCATACGCTTGATCTTTTATACTACGACTTACGCGTACAGGAGTATTATCTCTTATAAAACGTTTTATTTCTCCAATTATTAATGGACAAGCGTATGTTGATAGTTTTAAATCGTAGGACAAATCGAAATTATCAATAGCTTTGATAAGTCCTATAACTCCCACTTGAAATAAGTCGTCAAGATTATATTTTTCTTTATTAAATCGCTTTAATATGCTCAAAACCAATTTTAAATTTCCATTAATTAATTCTTCTTTAGCACTCTCATCTCCAGCTTGGTACTTTTTAAACAATTCATTCATTTCGCTCTGTTTTAAAACTTTAATTTCACTTGTATTGATTCCAGTAATATCTACTTTGTATTTATTCACAAAAAAAACTCCTTTCATAGTTGTTTTGCTATAAAAAGAGTTTTTTTATTCATTTTGTTAAAAATTCTAAATTAAATTAAAAAACACAATTTAAGTTTTTAATAAATTTTTTAAATTTTTAATTACTTTTTTTTCAATTCTAGAAATATAAGACTGACTAATTCCTAATATTTCTGCCACTTCTTTTTGCGTATATTCTTCAGTATTGTTTAATCCATAACGCAAAATCATAATTTGTTTGTCTCTAGGATCAAGTTTATTAATCTCGTTAGCCAACATTTTCTTATCCATAGAAGATTCAAATTCTTTAATTACAACATCTTCTTCTGTTCCTAAAATATCTTCTAAATGAAGTTCATTTCCTTCTGAGTCATAATTTAAAGCATCCTCAAAAGATATTTCTGTTTTTCTTCTTTTATTTTTACGCAAAAACATTAAAATTTCATTGGCGATGCATCGAGAAGCGTATGTAGCTAATTTAATGTTTTTATCAATTTTATAAGTATTGATTCCTTTGATAAGTCCTATAGAACCTATACTTACCAAGTCCTCTATATCATATCCAGCACTTTCATATTTTTTAGCTAAAAATACCACTAACCGAAGATTGTGTTCAATTAATTTGTCCCGAGCATTTTCATCCCCACTTTTTAATCGTATTAAAAGAGCAAGCTCCTCTTCTTTTTCTAAAGGGGGTGGTAATTTGTCAGTACTACCCACAAAAAAGCATTCTACATATTTTGTTTTTAACCACTGCAATAATTTTCTTATCATTCTAAATCCTCCATTAATTTGTTATTTAAAATACATTCTACACCATTCATTGAAAATTTTTTGTCGCTTATACCAATTAAATAATTTTTGTATTTTTTCTTTCCAATAATTACATATTCTGGTTTAAAGCATTTTAGTAAATTGTTATTTCCTAAGCTATGAAAAGGAATACAATATATTTTTTGTTTTTGTTCATCAATAATTCCTTTTTGAATAAGAAGTATTGGTTTATTGGTAATTGGATCTATTAATTTATTTCCAGTATCTAAAAAACCTTTTAATTTTAAGCTTAAACTGTTTTTTATTCCTATTTCTACTTGATGCACTAAGTGAAAAGTAGTTTTAAACTTTTTCGACTGTTTATAATATATATATAAAATGATTGGAGAAATTAGAATTAAAAAAACAGCGTTTATACTAATTCCTTTATTGATAAAAATCATTCCTACATGTGTATAGGAAAATTCTAGATTTAAATAATACAAAAAGCCTCCTAAAATAACTCCAAGCATATAAAAATAGCCTAGATTATTTAAAGTGTATTTTAAGTCTTTGTATTGAAAAGCCATTAAATTCATTGCAATTGCAATACTAATTTTTCCCAAAAATAGAGGTAATGAACTTATTGAAAAAAATAAAAATAATATAGAAAAACTTCCAAGCAAACTGCCCAGAACAATTCTTTTGAAAGAGGCATTTCTTTTTAAAGTAATACTCGTGGTAATTAGCAAAAGAAAGTCTATATAAAAATTTAATAAAACAATTAAATCTATATAAACTTTCATAATAATCACCATAAAAAGTATATAAAAAAGCGACAGTAATTTATGTCGCTTTATGAATTATTGTTTAAAAACCATCTTGATTCCTAAAAAAAGGAGGAAAATCATATTCTGAACCCATATCGTCTGCAAATCTACTTTGTCTTGTTTGCTCACTATTGTCATATTTTTTAGAATCTTCTAAAATTTTCTCTTGTTTGGTTGCATCAAATCCAGTTGCTATAACTGTTACAATTACTTCTTCAGTCAAATTGGCATTAGGTATAGCACCAAAAATGATATTAATGTCATTTTTAGCAGCTGAACGTACAGTCTCTACGGCATCTTCAATTTCAAATAACGTCAAAGATTCGCCTCCAGTAATGTTAATAATAGCATCAGTAGCACCTTCGATTGTCGTTTCGAGTAAAGCACTAGATACCGCTTGCTCTGCTGCATCTATAGCTCGATTGTCTCCAACACCCATTCCAATTCCAATTAAAGCGGTTCCGGAATTTTCCATAACGGTTTTAACGTCCGCAAAATCTAGATTAATAATTCCTGTAACAGCAATCAAGTCTGAAATAGATTGTACTCCTCGATGCAAGACATTGTCAACTTCTTTAAAGGCCTCCTGAAACTTTGTTGTTCTATCAATAACGTCTCTTAGTCGATCATTAGGAATAATAATTAAAGTGTCCACATGTTTTTTTAGTTCTTCTACTCCTACTAAGGCTTGTTCCATTCTTTTGTTTCCTTCGAATAAAAAAGGTTTTGTAACGATACCAACTGTTAGAGCTCCTAAATCTTGTGCAATTTCTGCGACTATAGGACCAGCACCTGTACCTGTTCCTCCACCAAGTCCACAAGCAACAAAGACCATATCTGCTCCACGGACAGCTTCTTCAATATCTGCTTTATTTTCCAAAGCGGATTCACGTCCTACTTCTGGATTGGATCCAGCTCCACGACCTCCAGTAATACTTTCACCAATTTGAATTTTATGTTCAGCTTTTGAATTGTCTAAAACTTGTTTATCCGTATTTACTACGTAAAATTCAACACCTTGAACACCTTCTTCTACCATTCGATTCACTGCATTACAACCGCCACCGCCAACACCAAATACTTTTATTTTGGCAATTGGATTTATTTTTAGACCATTACTAATTCCTTCCATAGTACACTCTCCTTAATTATCAAAAAAATAACCAAATAATTTTCCCAATACCGAATTATCCGATATATTTATTTTTTTATGTTTTCCACTTAATTCATCTAATTCTTCAGAAGAGAAAATGGAAAACTCTTTTCCACGTAATTTTAATTTACGATCGTAGTTTTTAATAATACCTAGGCAAACAGAATATTTATTGTTTCGTACTCCTATTTCGTACAAACGTGCTAATTTAGCACTTTTTCCAAAAACACTTTCCAATGTTAGAGAAAAATCTGCCATTTCGCTTACGCCACCCGATACTATTATATAATGAATTTCTTTTTTTGTTAAGTAATTAATTTGCTTTTTTGCAATATTTAATATTTCTTCCAAACGACTCATAATAATTTCACTTAATTCGTATTGATTCACTTGGATATTTTCACCTAACTTATTTGTAACAAATTGTGTATTACTTGCTTGTGCTAAACGCTTATGAGCAAGTCCAAAGTTCTCTTTTAGATTTCTTGCATCACTCTTTGTTACCTTATATATAAATGATATATCATTATCAATATTTTGTCCACCTATTTCAATCACAGAGGTATTGGTAAGAACTCCTTTATTATAAATAGATACTGTGGTATTATTCTCTCCAATATTTATAATTGCTCCTATTTGGCTGATCATTTTTTCTCTTTCCAAAGCATTGTAATCTCCTATTGAAGTTAAAGATAAATCAATTACTTCAATATTAAGTTGAGAAAAGCTCTCCAAAATTGGTTTGATATTTTCTTTTGGAACCATTACCACAATTGTTTTGACATATAGTTTATTTGCCATACAATTTAATGGATTTTTTGTTATTTCTTCTTCATTAATTATAAAATTTGTAGGAATTATTTCTACAATTTCATACGTATCAGGAACTTTATTATAAATAGACGATTGCATTACTCGTACTATATCGTTACCTCGTACAACTTTGTCTTCGTTTGTAATTGTAGTTAAACCTTCACACAGCATGAATTCCACATGAAAACTGGGAACAGTTACAAGCACCTTATTTATTCTTAATCCGATAATATCTTCTGCTTTTTTAATTGCTTCTTTTAAAGAAGCTACAAAAGCTTCTTTATTAGCTATTAATCCATGTTTAATGCCCTTTGAATCATTTTCTGCTACGGCTAAAATATTTGTTTTGTTTTTTAGGATTTCAGCGACAATAATTTTAATTGTATCAGAACCAATATCTATACCAGCCATTATTTTTCTCATACTATTTGCTCCTATTATTTATTAGTTTAATTATATAAAAAATCTTTTTAAAACACAAGTATTAACAAAAAAAGAAGATTTTACTCTCCTTAAAACAATTTTAAAATATCTTGCAAAGTAATATATAACATCAAAATCATCAATAAAACGAATCCGATAGTATGAAATACATTTTCTATTTTGGCGTTTACTGGACTTCTTTTTATTTTTTCTATTATCATAAAGAATATTCTACCACCATCAAAAGCTGGAAATGGTAAAATATTAATAAATCCAACATTAATACTTAAAAATGCTATGATATATATCAATTGAGAAAAGCCTAGGCCAATTGAATCTCCCACAACTCCATATATTCCAACGGGTCCAGATAAAGCGTTTAAAGAAATTTTACCTGTAAATAAACTTGTAATTGTTAATAGCATAGAAGAAATGATACTTTCAAATTTGCAAAAAGCATATTGGATACTATTCAAAACGCCATATTGTTTAGTAGTGTCTACTCCAAAACCAAATTGAATTGTTTCATTACCATCTTCACTTTTTACTTTATTGGGTACAACTTGATACATTTTTTGGCTTCCATCTGCTTTTTTGACTTTAAAATCATACGCTTCTTTTTTATTTTTACGATACAAAGCAATTTGCAATTTATCCCACGAAGAAGCTTTAATTCCATTTACTTCTACAATTTCATCTCCAACTTCAATTCCCGCTTTTTCCATAGCAGAATTCTCTAATATAGTTCCTACAATTGGCTTTGTAGTTGTAGCCCCCATAAAAAGACCCATAAAGAATAAAATAACAATTGCAAGTATAAAATTGTTTACAACACCTGCTATTAAAACAATCAATCTTTGAATCCAAGGCTTATTACACATAAATTTTTCTTTAGGAGTTTTTTCATCGTCTTCATAAACTTCCCCAGCCATAGAAACGAATCCACCTATTGGAAAAGCTCGAATATTATAATTAATTCCATCTTTACCCTTGTGCGTGTGTACAATAGGACCCATTCCTAATGAAAATTCATAAATAAAAACCCCAAATTTTTTAGCCCATATAAAGTGTCCAAATTCGTGTACCAAAATAATAATTCCTAAAATGATAATTAAAACCAATAAAGTTATTAGCCACATAATGATTCCTCCTTTTATATTATACCAAATAATAACACATATGTAAGAACAATGAAAATAAAACTGTCAAGTCGATCCAAAATACCGCCATGCCCTGGGATTAAGTTGCTAAAATCTTTACGATTATTTTCTCTTTTGATTTTGCTAAATACCAAATCTCCTATTATGCCTGTTATGGACAAAATGGTTGTGAAAACAATAAGTTTCAATAATGGAAGGTCTCCAATTAGAAAGAAATAAAACAATGAAGAAATAAAGACTCCCATAATTACTCCAGCAATACATCCTTCCCAAGTTTTATTTGGACTTATATTTGGCGAGCATTTAATACGACCGATTTTTTTTCCAATGAGATAAGCAAAAACATCGGTAAAAATTGCAATAAAAAGCAAATACACCATATTCCATAGATTATAAAAACGTATTAAAATTACACAATTTAAAACAATTTCTAAAAAAAGTAAAGTCCCAAAAAAATAAAATGCATCGTTTGTAGAATATATTTCTTTTTTATAAATCAGACAAGGAATTAGTAATCCTAAAAAAGTCAAAATCATTAAATGAAAATCTAAGTTTAAAAAGATTTCTTCTTTCAAGAGGAAAGAATTTATTGGAAGTATTAAAAGTAAAACATTTAGCAAAAAAATCATTTTTGGTAAAGGTTTAGCTGGTTTTCTCAAATCCACTATTTCTTTTAAAGCGAGAACTCCTAAGAGTCCACAGAAAAGAATAAACGTTTTGCCACCTAATAGAACAATAGGAATTCCTATTAATAATATCAAAATTGCTCCCACTACTCTTTTTTTCATGTGATCAAACCTCTCTTTTAAGTATATGTTTTTCCTACTTTATTGTCAATTCAATAATTTAAGTACTAAAATCTTCACAAAGCTTGGAGTTTAATTTTAATTTATTATTTCCTAATATAATTGTATTCGATGTTTTGCATTTTAAGAGATGATAATTATCAAATTTATATAATTCTTTTTCTTCATTTTCTTCTTTATCTGCAAATGCACTCCATTTCTCAAAAGTTAATTTTTTTGTTTCTAATGCAAGAATTAAGTCGTAAATGGTCTCTTCATCGTATCCTACAAATACTTCATCTATGCAATTGCTATAAAAATGAATATCTCCTACTTTAGTAAGTTCTTTTAACTTCTTTTTGCAATTTTTTTGTTCAATAATATTTATTTTAAAATTGTCAAAATTTTGAATAATTTCAATTTTAGGATCATGCAAAACTATTTCTTTGTCTTTTTTTTCTACAATACGTCCAGTTACTAAAACTGTATCATAAATTTCATAATTTCCATAAAATTTAAGATTTCTTTGATTATTTAATATTTTTACAGACGAACCGTTATTAAATGTAAGTTGTCCAACTAGACTATTTTCTTTTTGTTCATAAGATTGTAAAAGAATATATTCATTTCCATAAACTTCACTAATTTTACCCTTTATTGTTATAAATTTATGATGATATTTTTTATAATTGCTCTCTAAATTGTTTAAAAATACATTAATTTCTTTGGTATCCAAAGGAAAATTACAAACATAATTCTTTTGATAGAATTCATCAAATATCTGGTCATTTTCACAAGTATAAATACGATAAAACAAACTTTCATAAATATAAAAATTAGAATTCATAATATTTTTATAAGAAAAAATAGGGATACGCTTTAAGAAAAAAGCAGAAGACGTATCTGCAACGTATCCTAGAAATAATACACTCAAAATAAACATTATTGTTTTTATATAATTTCTTTGCTTTTTAAAAGAACAAAAAGATAGAATAAAAATACCAAATAGAAAAGAAAAAAGACGATAATAATTAAATATATTTATAAAAAAAGGAAACAAAATACTAATCAATCCTATTAATTGAAATATAATCTTTTTTTTGTTCATAGGTTTTCTCCTCTACTATAGTATAACATATAGTTTGTCTTTCAAACAAAAAAGTTAACATTTGGTGTTAACTTTCATAATAATTTATAACTAAAAATTAGTTAAGTGCGTCTTTTAATTTGCTTCCAGCTTTAAATGATGCAACAGTTTTTGCTGGAATTTTAATTGTTTCTTTTGTTAAAGGATTAATTCCATTACGTGCTTCTCTTTTTTTTGCACTAAATGTTCCAAAACCAACAAAAGTTACTTTTCCTTCTTTTTTTAATCCTTCTACAATCGCATCAAATGCAGCATCTAATGCACGTCCAGCTGCAGCTTTTGAAATCTCAGCTTGTTCAGCCATTTTTTCGATTACGTCATTTTTTGACATCGTTTCTTACCTCCAAAATTTTATTTTTTATAAGGGCATGTTAGCCTTACATACTAAAAATAGCAAAAAAACGTCTTAAAAGCAAGAAAAAAAGTGGAATTTACATTTTTTTCCTATTGAGTAGACATATATGCTTTTAATTCTATTAAACAAAAAAATAAGTTATTTCTAACTTATTATAAGACTATAGTAATTAAATTATTTGATCCTTTGTTTACAATTTTTGTAACCGTTTGGCTTAATTTATAACGCATATTTTCTGGCATTACTGATAGTTTTGCTTGTATTCCTTCTTTAACAATTACATCTAAACTACGTCCAAAAATTTCACTTTTCCAAATACTTGATGGGTCTGTTTCATAATCTTTCATTATATAATTAATTAATTCTTTACTTTGTAATTCTGTACCTATAATAGGTTCAAAAGTAGATTCTACATTTACTTTCATTAAATGAATACTAGATGCCACTGCTTTTAATTTGATACCATAACGTGAACCTTGTTTTATGATTTCTGGTGTAGACAATGTCATATCCTTTAAACTTGGATATACAATTCCATACCCAGTACTTTTTGTCATTTTAAGTGCATCTTTAATGCTATCCAATTCTTCTTTTCCTTCTTTGTAAGTAGCAAATATTTTTAACATCCCAGCTTTAGTCATTACCATATCGCCCATTAATTCTTTTAATACATTATTATACAACTCATCACTACTTTCTAGGGTTATGGTTACATTACCAGTAGAAGTATCTACATTACTAATATAACTTTTAGAAATAAAATCTGAATCTTGGAACATATTCAAAATATTATCCACATCACGTATTTTATTTACTGCAATGACACTTTCTTTAATTTTATCTAAATAATGTTTTTTAATTGAATGATTGTTTTCTAAAACATGTACCCACTTTGGAATATTTATTTTTATATCTAGAACTGGGAATTCATATAATGCTTCTTTTAAAACATTTAAAATTTCTGGTTCTGTCATTTCTGTAGCATTTAAAGGAACAACAGGTACGTTATAGGAATTTCTAAGCTCATTTGCCAAAGTAATGGCACTACTACTTTCTTTGTTTTTGGTGTTTAAAACTACTATAAATGGTTTTCCAAGCTCCAATAATTCATTAATAATTTTTTCTTCCGCTTCTACATAATTTTCACGGGGTATTTCTCCAAAAGAACCATCTGTTGTCATAACAATACCAATGGTGGCATGATCTTTAATAACTTTTTCAGTTCCAATTTCCGCAGCTTCATAAAAAGGAACGGATTCTTCGAACCAAGGCGTTTTTACCATTCTTGGATTTCCATCTTCATCAACATGACCATTAGCTCCTTTAATAATGTAACCAACGCAATCTACAAGTTTAATACTTGTTTCAAATTCATCTACTTTTAATGTTGCTCCACTACTAGGAACAAATTTAGGTTCTGTAGTCATAATAGTTTTACCCTCTGCACTTTGAGGTATTTCATCTAAACATTTTCTTTTTTCGTACTCATCTTCTATGTTTGGAACAACTAAATTTTCAATAAAACGTTTGATAAAAGTTGACTTTCCACATCGTACTGCACCAACTACACCTAAATATATTTCTCCATTGCCACGTGTAGCAATTGATTTTATAATTTCACTTTTTTCCATTTTACTAATCCTTTCATCTTTTCTATTTAACCCTATGAAAAAAGAAAGTCATTTAGAACTTTCTTTAAAATCTATTTTAATTATTTTTCGTAAAAAACCGAATCTGGTTTTAAATGAAACACATCTGCAATTTTTATTGCCATATCATAATACAATCTTCTTTTTTTATTTTCTATTTGCCAATAATAACACTTACTTATACCTATTTTTTGTGCCATAGTTTTATAACTTAAACCTTTTTTTTCTCTTAATTTTTTTAACTTACTATAATACATTTCCACACGAATCCCTCATCTAAATAAAATTATAGCACACTTTATTACAATAACCCACACATTTTCGAATTTTAATTCATTTTTAGAGAAAATTAAAACTAGGTGGTACTATGTTCGATAAATTAAAAGAATTACGAGAGTATGAAGGTTTCACTCAAAAAGATATATCTAGAAAACTTCATGTAAAAAGAAGTACATACGCTGGCTGGGAAAGTGGAAAAGATATCATTCCTCTACGTAAACTAAATGAACTTGCTAATCTTTATCATACTTCACTTGATTATTTGGTAGGAAAGAGTCCTACTATGGAAGAAATTCAACTTGTTCAAACGATAGATGTTAAAAGAGTTGCTCATAATTTAAAAGAAATACGCAAAACACTTCATTTAACACAAAAGGAATTTGCAGAAAAGCTAACCACTAGTCAAGCCAATATCCACAAATATGAAAATGCCAAATGTCTAATTACAACCACTTACGCTTTAGAATTTTCTAAACAATTTTCTTATTCTTTAGATAAATTAGTCGTTCGAAAGAAAAACAACTAAATTATAATACTAGTTGTTTTTTTAAAACATCTTATCTATATTTTTAGGAACTTTATCACTTACAATGGTGCCAATTATTTTATCCTCTTGTTCTCTGGTAACTTTTTTACCAGTCATATTACTTAATGTCGTTATTACTTCTCTTAATGTATTCTCATCCTTCATATTTCCATTTTGTAACTTTTTTGCTAAATCAATAATAGTATCTTTACTTACTTTTGTCTTTTTCTCTACTTTGTTAAAAAAATCATCTTTAAATTCCACATAAATCACCTAATGTAATATATGATAAAAACACATTAGGTTGTCAATTAAATTCATTATAAAAAACTTCATCCGGCTTTAATCCAAAAATAGCAGCTATTTCTTTTGCCATTTCATAAGATAGTCGCCTATTTTTATGTTCAATTTGCCAATAATACGATTTACTAATTTTTAATTTTGATGCCATATCTTCATAACTTAAGCCTTTTTTTTCTCTTAGTTCTTTTAGATAATTCATACTACTTTGCTTCATATCGCTATCCTCCAGACGGTTTTAATAATACTCTAAATTGTCTAAAATGTCAATTTTTGTGCAGTGATTGTATGGTGGACTTGCCTAGAACAAAAATCTATATTAGTATCAAAAGGAGTTTTTTTATGAAAATTCAAAAAGTAGTTGGTAATAATTTAAAGTATTTTCGATATAGGTCTCAATTATCTCAAGAAAAATTTTACGGGCAATTTGGATTAAATTATCGTTATCTGGCTTGTATAGAACGTGGCGAAATAAATGTTTCTATTGAATTTTTAGATCAATTAGCAAAAGTTCTAAAAATTGATATTCGGGAGTTTTTTGATCCGAACAAAGAAAGAATTATAAAAAAACAAAGAATTGATGCCAGAGAAATAAGACGAAAGTAAATTTATTCGTCTTTTTTATTTTTAAATTTTAAAAGAATTGGTGTGCCTGTAAAATCAAAGTTTTCTCTTATTTTATTTTCCAAATATCGTGCATAACTAAAATGAATTAATCCTTTATTATTTACTTTAAATTCAAATTTTGGAGGTTTATTATCTATTTGACTTACAAAATATATTTTTAAACGTTTGCCTTTATAAGAAGGTGGTTCATGCATAGAAACTGCCTCTAAAATTACATTATTTAAATCGCTGGTTTTAATCTGTTTTTTATTGTTTTCAAAAGAAGCCAAAATAGCTGGCATTAAAGTGTGGATTCTTTTTTTGGTTTTAGCGGATAAAAATACAACATTAGCATAATTAGCAAACATAAAATGAGATTCTAAATTTTTTTTCCAATTTTTAATGGCTTGATCAGGATTTTCAATTGTATCCCATTTGTTTACGGCCACTACAATTCCTTTACCTGCATCAATTGCATAAGAAAGAATGTGCTTATCGTGTTCAATTATTCCTTCTTCTGCATTAACCACTAGAACACAAACTTCACTTCGATCTATAGCTTTTAAACTTCGCAATAAACTATACCTTTCAACCGACTCATAAATTCTACCCTTCTTACGCATTCCCGCTGTATCAATTACAACATATTCTTGATTCTGATAAAAAAAGGGGGTATCCGTAGCATCACGAGTGGTTCCTGCAATAGAGCTTACTATCACACGTTCTTCGTTTAATAAAGCATTAATCAAGCTACTTTTCCCAACATTTGGTCTTCCTATAAAACAAAATTTTAAACGACTATCCTCTATATTTTCTGACTCTTTAAAATCTTCCGTAATTGCACTTAAAAGTTCGTCAAATCCTAAATTGTGAGAAGCACTTATAGGCAAAACAATAGGAAAGCCTAGTTCATAAAAGGCGTAAATAGCATCTTTTCTCTGAATATTATCTATTTTATTTACTGCTACAATAACTTTTTTACTCGTTTTTCTCAAAATATTACAAATTTTAATATCACTACTGCTAATATCCTCTTTTCCATCCACAACAAAAACAATAACATCTGCTTCTTCTATAGCAAGAGAGGCTTGCATTAATATTTCTTTATTCCAATCATTATTGTTTTCTTCAATTCCACCTGTATCTATTAACAAGAACTTTTTATTTTTATAAAAAACATCTCCATATATTCTATCTCTAGTTACTCCTGGGGTATCTAAAACTATAGACTTATTTTCTTTTATTAAACGATTAAAAATAGTGGATTTTCCTACATTTGGCTTTCCAATTAAGCAAACAGTTTGTTTCACAAAAAACACCCCTCTCTTTTTCGAATTATCCTACCATATTTTGCTATTTTTTGCAAACATCATTGATTTCTGCACTAGTAAAATGCACATAAATGCGATTATATTTTTCATATACTATTAACTCTAAGTTTTCCATATTCGAATTATTACGTGGATCTATAATTCCATTATTATCCTCTTTTTTTAAATAGCCTTTTTGAATCAAATCTTTAACTTGTATTGTTTTGGAAGAGTATTTTCCTTCATACAAATCTTCAAAATTTTCTTTGTAATCTTCTCCATACAATTTTGCAGATACTTCAATAGAATCTATTTTTTTACAATACATATTTTCTTTTAAGCGATTGGATATTCCTAATGTACTTGTTACAGCAATTGTAATTAAAATCGCTAATATTACAATTACAGCCAACAATTCTACTAATGTAAATCCTCTATTGTTTTTCATTTTGTCTTCACCTATTTTTAGTATAACACAATTCTTGTAAATTCAATCGAAACCTTGAAAAGATTTACGTAAAATAAAAAAGAATCCTTAAAAGGATTCAATATTTAATTTTACTTTTTTCTTATCGTGTAAATAAGAATAAGCTTGGACCATCGTACGAAGAGCGGAAGCAGTTTTTCCAGCTTTTCCTATTATAGCACCCATATCGCTATCTTTTACTAATACTTCTAAATGAATAATTTCTTCATCATTGCCAATTTCTTTTACACTTACCATATCTGCTTCTTTTGCAATACTTTTTACTAAAAACAAAGTATATTTTACTATATCCATTTTTATTTCCCAGCTTTTGATTTGCTTTCTGCGTACTTTTTCATAATACCTTCTTTAGAAAGGATATTTCTTACAGTTTCTGTTGGAATTGCACCATTATGCAACCAATACATTGCTTTTTCTTCATCGATTTTTATTTCAGCAGGATTTGTAATTGGATTGTAAGTTCCTACTACTTCTAAAAATCTACCATCTCTTGGACTTCTTGCATCTGCAGCAACAATACGATAAAATGGTCTTTGTTTTGCTCCCATTCTTTTTAATCTTAATTTAACTGCCATTTCTTTTTCCTCCTTTATAACTGCTAGTAGTATATCATGATAAAAAGATAGTGTCAACCTAATTCAGTTGACACTACTTCAAATATTCCTCATCTATTTCCTCTATTGCTGCCTCATCACTGTCAGACATAACCTCTTCGTCAGTAATAATTTCATAATCGTCCTCTTCATCTTCAATGCTTACTTTTATTTTTGTATCTCCTATAATTTCAACCCCTAGTTCTTTTTCTACATTTAATTTTACAATTCCATCATTTACATTGACATTTGTAACTGTTGGTTGTTTTAAACTGCGAACTATAATTTCTTCTTTATTTGTTAAACCTCCACCATCTTTTAAACGCACTGGCATTTTATCTTGATAACTAAAAGATTGTGTACTAACCGCAGTTTTTGTATCATTGTCATAAGAATACCAAACGTTTACATCAAACGAACCATCAAGATTTACAAATCCTCCATTATTACTTCCATTAAATTTATGATTGATTACCCAACACCCTAAAATTGTATCTGGTCTTAGTTCTGGAGTAAGCGTAAACTCATTTGTACTTGTTTTTTTTGCTTTTCCAATAATAGCTTTTGTCACAATTTCTTTAAAATTAGACATTTGTAACCCTCCTCTATTTTAATGTATGCACAATTGTTTTAATTTGTTCACTTTCCCTACATTTTTTTAAAAGAAACTGCTAAATATAATTAGTCAAAAAAACAAAAAAATGATAAAATAAAAACAAGAGGAAGAACAAATGAATGTACAATTAAAAGAAATCTTATTAGAAAAAGCAATCCATGGAGAATTAATTCCAAATGATAAAAACTTAAAACCAATAGATATAGAAAGTGTTGAAGATATACCCTATGAAATACCAGAAA
>CANPIH010000009.1 GCA_947574085.1 uncultured Mycoplasmatota bacterium
GATTCACTATTTTTAATTTTATCTGTAATCTCAGCTACAATTTCTTTTTTTTCATTAAGAACTTTTTGACTTGCCATAGAATCCTCCTTTTTTACATTAGAAAAGCCCTTCTCCTAGGAAAAAAGAGCTTATAAATTTTATAAGTATTCGTTTTCCCTCGGTAGGATTATTAAAACTTAGTTCCCTACTGTCTTTGGTAAGCACGCTTTTCTATTCGTATTATATTAAATTAATTCTTAAATGTCAAAAGAATTTTTGTCAACTTTAATTCCAGGACCCATTGTAGAAGCAACAGTCACTGATTTAATAAACTTTCCTTTGACACTTGCTGGTTTTAACTTAGTAATTGCATTTACAATATACTCTAAGTTTTCTTGTAATTTGGTATCTTCAAATGAAGATTTTCCAATTACGCTATGAATATTTCCATAAGTATCTGTTTTAAAACTTATCATACCTTTTTTAACATCTTCAATAGCATTTACTACATTTGTAGTAACAGTATTAGTTTTCGGATTAGGCATTAATCCTTTTGGACCTAAAATTTTACCAATTTTACCAAGCTCTGGCATCATATCTGGAGTTGCGATAATAACATCATATGAGAACCAATTTTCATTTTGAATTTTATCAATCATATCTTTGTCCCCAACATAATCAGCACCAGCATTTTTTGCAGCTTCAGCTTGTGTTCCCTTAGCTATAACTAAAATTTTCTTAGATTTTCCTGTTCCATTTGGAAGAACAAAAGAACCTCTTAATTGTTGATCGGCTTTTTTAGGATCCACATTCAATTTAATAGCAACATCGATTGTGCCATCAAATTTTGTAATTGAAGTTTCTTTAGCCAACTTAATTGCTTCTGCACTTGTATATTCTTTATTTTTTTCTACATTTTTAGAAGCTTCCACATATTTTTTTCCAAACTTCTTCATATTTTCCTCCTAACTGTGGTTTATTAGCGGATTTATTTTTTTTAATTATTCTTTATTTTCAGAATTTGCATCTGCAATCGGAACTTCAACGTTACCATTAGCAAGTTCTTGTGCTTCAGCTTCCATTTCTGCCAATTCTTCGTCACGACGTGCCATCTCTGCTTCATGAACTTGAGCTTCTTTTGCTTGTTCTTGAAGTTCAGCATCGTTAACACCTTGAATAGCAATTCCCATATTTCTTGCTGTACCTTCAATGATATTCATTGCAGATTCTACATCATAAGCGTTCAAATCTGGCAATTTGGTTTCAGCTATACCTCTAAGATCCTCTTTCGTAATTGTTGCAACAATCTCATTTGCACCTTTTTTGCTTCCTTTTTGAATCTTAGCCACTTTTTTAAGCAAAAATCCAGCTGGAGCAGTTTTTATTACAAAATCAAAGCTTCTATCTTCGTATACAGAAATTTCAACAGGAAGAACATCTCCCATTTTATCACGAGTTTGTTCATTATACTTAGAACAAAAATCTTGTATATTAATTCCTGCTGGTCCTAAACATGTTCCAACGGGTGGAGCAGGGGTCGCTTTACCAGCTTCAATTTGTAGTTTTATTTTCTTTACGACTTCTTTAGCCACGAAAAACACCTCCATTTAAAAATTTATTTTTCGTTTAGTGGTATTGGGCAAATCCGCTTTTCCCTCCCACTTAACAGCAATCTAATATATACATATGCGATTGCACTTAAGATAATAGCATAAAAAAATATCGTTTACAACTCTTTTTCTTATTTTACTTAACTAATCTTAATACTTTTTTATGTTGCCATTTATAATTATCGGTTCTCTTTTCGATTTTCTTTCTTGAAATTTTTCTTAAATTATAACAACCATCTTTATTCTTTTCGTACAAAAAAAATTGTAAACCTTGATATGTATTCACTATAACTTCCATAATTTCATTTCTTTGTTTATTATACACAGTTGAATATTTAACATACTTTTCCAATTTATCTAAAAAAATTTCTAACATTTTATTTATAAATTGAGATCCACTAAAAAAGTCAATATTTGGTCTTTCTATATTAATAATTAATGTTACTACTTCAAAAACTTTTTCCATTAATTCCAAATCGTTTTCATAAAAATCCGCATAAATTTCTTTTTTTATCATGTACAAAACTTCGTTTGTATAGATTCCTTTGTAATAATTCAATATTTTATCAATTTTTATCATTGCTTTTTGTTCTACACAACAATTAGTAAAATTTATCTCACGTAATATACGATTAAAAATAGTTGCATTATAAAAATTACAAATTTGCATGCCAAATTTTATATTTACAATATCTTCAAAACCAGTGGTTATATCTGCAATATATACTTTTCTTTCAATAAAAATTTTAACATACGCATGCCAATAATCATCCATTTCTATATACTTCGCAGAGATATTAAAAGCTGTTAATAAATCTACAAACATTTTTGCCCAAGAAGCACATACAAAGCGAAACTCTTGAACATTTTGAATATTTATTTCCTTGTAAAAAATTTTTCTTTGCTTTTTTCCACCTGTACGATAGGTATAAAACGTTTCATCGTATCTAAAAAGTTCCCCAGTCCTAATATACAAAAACTTAGCAATAGTTAAGTTATCTTTTAAATTTAATAATTCTTTTTCTTCATACAATTTTTCCAATAAATTCAAAAAACAATTTCCTCCTTAAAAGTAAAAAATTGCAAAATTGCAATTTACGCTTTACTCACTTGAAACAATTCAACTTCCACTGGAGTTTCTTGCCCAAACAAATCAATTAAAACATTTAATTTGTTATTTTCCATATCTATAGTATCAATTGTACCTAGCATACCTTTAAATGGACCATCAATAACATTTACTTTATCCCCAACTTTTAACTCAGACTCTACATCAACTCGCGACATTCCCATATTCACTAAAATATGATCAATTTCTTGTGGTGGCAGAGGAGTTGGCTTAGCACCTTTACCTGAGGATCCAATAAAACCAGTAACGCCTGGAGTGTTACGTACAGCATACCACGCTTCATCACTCATAATCATTTCTACAAATACGTATCCAGGAAACATTTTTTTAATTTTTTCCTTTTTGACTCCATCTTTTATTTCAACTTCAGTAGTTGTTGGTATAATAACTCGAAAAATATTTTCCTGCATATCCATAGATTCTGTACGAGCTTCTAGTTTTTCTTTAACATTGTCTTCATGTCCAACATAAGTTGTAATAACGTACCATAATTTATCCATTAATTAAACACATCCTTTACAACGGACAATCCTAAATCTAAAAATTGAAAGAATCCCATAATGATAATACAAAATACTAAAGTAGCAACAGAATATTTAAATACTTCCTTTTTACTAGGCCAAGTTACCTTTCGTAATTCAAGTCGAATGCCTTTAAAAAAGCCTTCTTTTCTTCTATTTTTTTGCTTTTTTTCTTTTTTCTTTACCATTCGAAAAAACTCCTTTTTTTTCAAATAAAAAACACTTTCGTGTTCGCTAACCTTAATTTAGCATAATCAAATCTAAAAATCAATATTTTTTTCAAAAGAATTATATGAATTTAAAATAAAATTCTTTCTAATTTAATCAAATAGTATTTCGCACTTTCAAAATCTCTTTAATTTTCGTTTTGATTCTCTGGATTGCATTATCAATTTGCTTTGGATTTTTGCCTAAAATTTGAGCAATTTCTTGATAATTCAGCCCTGTAATTAATAACTTATACACTTCATATTCGCTTGAAGATAAAACCTTTTCGATAGATTCTAATAATTCATCAAACTCTTCATCTTTTGTAATATTAGTTAAGGGATCGTTTTCATTGTGATCGCTAATAACTTCTTTTAAAGGAATATTATATTCCTCATAAACATGATCCAAAGACAAACACTCCATCAATATTTTATTTTTAATTCTTCCCGCTTTGCGGATGGCATTTTGAAGTCGTCTATCAACACACAAAGTAATAAAAGTTGGCAAAGAAGATTTTTTATCTTCTTGATAAGATTGCAAAGCATCCGAAAATCCTACTAAAGCTTCTTGATACAAATCTTTGTATTCAAAACCATACTTCATTGCTGAAAAAGCATATTTTTTTATTACAATGTCAATAATGTATTTATATTTTATATATACAATGTCTTTAGCATCTTCATTAGATTCACAAATTAAAGAATACAATTCTCCATCCGAATAATCTTCGTAATTCACAAAAAACCTCCTTATTTCATTTCAAAAATTAATATTCCTGTCGCAACGCTAGCATTTAAACTATTTACTTTTCCATACATTGGAATCGATACTTTTACATCCGTAATGCTTTCAACAATGTGACTAACTCCTTTACCTTCATTTCCAATAACCAATACTTTTTTATCAGCATAATCAATAGTTTTATAATTTTCGCCTTCCATAAATGCAGAATAAACAAAATAATTTTCTTTTTGCAACTTTTTTAAAGCTTCACTTAAATTATTTACCAAAACAATGTTAACACGATCTAAAGCACCAACACTGGTTTTCATAACAATATCATTAACACGAACACTTCTGTCTTTAGGGATTATAATTGATTTTATTCCTGCTGCTTCACAAGTACGAATAATTGCTCCAAAGTTATGTACATCCTCTAAATGATCAAGAGCTACTATAAAACTCTCTTTTAAGACGCTTTCAAAATCTGCATATTCGTACGAATCCATGTCAATAACAATTCCTTGATGATTTCGATCAATCATTTTATCCAGTTGTTGTTTAGGACGATAAAAATAATGAATATGATTTTTTTCTAAATAAGCAATAATTTCTTTATCTCGAAACCCTTCGGATAAATAAACTCTTCTTATTTTTTTTGATTCCACATCTTTTAAAACATTTTTACCATAGACTAGCATAAAAATCCCCTCCTAATTGTCTTGTATTATAACACAGAAAAAAAAAGAAACAAGGACAAATAAAAAAATACTTAAAAACTGTATTTTTAAAAAGCATTTTATTAATTAATAATTTATTTTTTAAGACACTTTTTAGTAGGAACAAAAAAAGGAACAAAAATCGTTCCTTTTAAGTATTATTTTTTAATATCGTTTAATACATTAATTATATTAATTTGATATCAAAAATTTTTTTGTGTACTAAATAATACTTGTTGTACACAGTATTATTATTTACGATTTTATAATATTAATAGTTCCTGTTTTTTCCAATTTTATTACTTCTTCTTTATAATTTAAAGCCATGCCAATTACAAACACATAGGCTAAAAAATACACCCAAAGCATTAACATAACTATATTCGCAAGCCCTCCATAAAAAACAGCATAATTTGCAAAATTATTTATGTAATAAGAATAGATTGCTGTTACAATTACCCACATAATCGTAGTAAAAACAGCACCATAATTGACATAAATACTTTCTAACTTTCGATCAGGTGCCATGGTGTATAAAATTTTGATAAAACAAAAAATAATAAACCAAGTAAAAGGACCTTTTAATAGATTAAAAGTAAATATAATAGTAGTTGTTATAGATTCATTCATATTTACCAAAGTGATAGCTTTTATTATATACTTTCCAAAAACAGGAACAATTAAAATAAAGAGAAATAATATAACAATTAAAATAGTCATTATGATAGCTTTTGTTCTTCTTCTTAAAAAATTGGTATCTGGAATTCCATAAATTGCATTGGAAGAAACGACTATAGAAGCTGCTCCATTACTAGCAATATAAAAACCGATAATTAAAGTAAAAAAGAAACGAAAATCTATATTGGATACAGAAACCATAGGAGCTAAAATATTTGCCAAATCAGAGCCAAATGCCTTGTCAATAAAATTACTAATAAAATCCATTGATAAATGCAAAAAAGATGCTCCGTAAGTAATTAAGGTTACTATAGGAACAACTGACAAAACAAAGAAGAAAGCAAGTTGCCCTGGAAGCACTGCCATCTCTGGTCTTTCAATCACATTAAAAACTTTATGCAAAAAATTTTTAAAACGATTTATCATGTATTTCCCTCTTTTTTATTCTCTTTTTGTTTTTTTACTTCTTCAACAGCTTCATTGATAGCATCTTCAACAGTTTTTATTTTATCTTCTATCATACTATAACCAATTGCAGCACCTTGATCATAAGGTAATTTTTTAAATTCTTTATTTAACTTATAGATGTAACTAGCTAATTGCTTTTGTTGATATCCAATTAAATATATAACAAATTCATTTCCATCTGTGCGAATAATATCACTATTGTCTAATTGGGTTTTTACTAAAATATTTGCCGCTGATTTTATCTGCTCATCGCCTTTTTCATATCCCATAGTATCATTAATATATTGTAAATTATTTAAATCAATTACAACCACCGCTTGGGGATAAATCGTATTTTGACTCCAACTTTCTAAATTTTCACTCAAATAATTTCTATTTTTTAAAGAAGTTAATTGATCAATATACTTTAATTTGTCTTCTCTTTTAATTTTTTTAGACAATTTAATTTTTTTGGTAAGCTTATAAGCATATAAAAATATCAATACAGCTATAATTAAAATATACATAAAATATTTTGCAATTGCACCTGTAATTCTACCAGTTCTAAAGGTTAATTCGTAATTATAAATTCCTTTGTATTCTGTTTTTGCTGGATCTTTGATATTAACATATTTAGCAAATAATTTTGTGAATGTTTCATTAGTATCTGTTTTAAAAGAATAATTTGAATCCACAATTTCACTGAAACGAACACTATATTCATTAAAAATTCCAAAACGATTTGCATAATATACATTATTATCTACCACAATTATTTCTTGTTTTTTAATTAATTTTTTTAGTTCTTTCAAATCTTTATAGGTCTTTAAATTAATTTGAGAATTTGATTTTAAATAATCATAAAGTGCTGTATTTTCTTCTACATAAACCGTAACATTATTTAAAGATTTTAACGATTTTATAACAATATCGTCTTCTTTATCTGCTAAAATACTATAATTAATATTTATATTAGAAGAAATAGTATTGAATTGATTTGGTAAACTAAAAAATCCAAAATATATGTCAACATTATCATTTTTTATAGCTTCATTAAATTTCTTAACATTCTTATATTTGGTAAATTTAATTTCGGTATCACTAAAATCAATAAATTCTTTCATATATTGAGCAATAATACCTCCGTAGTTTCCACCTGAAAGAATTTCATAAGGGGGACTACTAATAAAACCATAATTATAAGAAATACTTTGCATAGCGTCTATTTCTGTTAAAGAAATATTTAAAGATTCCGTAAATAATTTGAATAAATGGTTTTTATAAGATTCTTGAAAATTGCTTTCACTCCATTTTATAAAATATTTTTGTAAGATGGAACCTAATGTCTTATCTTTACTCATATCTACTTTATAATAGTATGGAATGTCACTAAAATGATAAGCAATGTAATAGTTATTTTTTAAAAGAGTGTCCATATTTAAACACAGAGGAATTATTATATATTGAATATCAGTTTGCTCTTGAAAAGCGTTCAATAATTCTTCATCAGAATTATAGGTTTTGATCGTCAAATTAGCATTATCCAAAAAATCGCTTACGTAAGATAAATTACTATTTAAAATTCCTACTTTTTGATTAGAAAGATGAGAAAAATCACTAAAATTTTCTTGCTTTTTACTAATTAAAACATAATGACCTTCATAAAAAACAAATTCATTTGAAGAATATGTATTTCCAATTGTAAATGCAATATTGGATGGCGATTCACCATAATTGTAAGTAACTGAATTCATTTTTAAATTATATTCTTTATAAAAATCATCTAAAAAATCAAAAAAAACTCCACTACCATTGTTTCCAAAAATACTAACATTATTTAAAACATTTATGTTTTGTACAGTAGTTGAATGATCTACTAAATATCTTTTCTCTGCAACATTTAATTTACTTTTGTCTGTAAAATAGAAATAAAAAACAAAAGCTAAAATTAATAAAAGTACTAAAAGTACACCACCAATAATAACTAATTTCTTTTTATTTTTCATATTACCACTACCTACTATTCATTATTTTTTACTACTTCCGTGTTATTATTCCAAACAAGTCCATTACCATTTACATTTTTAGCACCCATTATTAAAAATCCTTCACTATTTTCTGTAGCTTCTTCTTTTAATGTATAATTGAAATCATAAAATTCCAAATATTTTTGTTCAAAAATCATTAGAGAAGCTAATGCTTTACTTTGCGCTTCTTCTAAACTAACACCAGTATTAAAATTCATTGAAATATAAATAATTTTTCCTTTCGATTTTATACTTACGTCTTTAATTAACTCATCGGATTGCATAGAAGATAAGAAGTTATTTTTTATATCTTCAGTAATCTCTACTGCTTTAATCCCTTCCAAACGGTCTCCATAACTAGATTTTGTAGACCCTAAAAAATATTTAAGAATTACACCTAAAATAAGTAAAGCACAAACGAGTACAATAATAAAAAGTACAAAAAATATTCGATTTTCATTCCATAGCTTTTTAATTTTATTCATTTGACACCTCTTTCAAAATAAAGGTATTACTATTATACTACATTATATACCAATTGGCTAGTTTTTTGCATTTAAAAAGTTATGCTATAAGCTATTCACAATACCCTTAATTTTATTTTCATCCCATATTTCAATATTCAATTCTTTAGCTTTCTCATACTTAATTCCAGGATTTTCACCAACAATTACAATATCAGTTTTTTTACTAACAGACGAAGAAGTTAAACCACCATAAGATATAAGAATTTCACTTAAACTTTCTCTATCTATAAAAGAAAGTGTTCCCGTTAAGACAAATCGTTTCCCACTAATAAGATCATGATGACGTTCATTGTCACCTAAATAGTTCATGGTAAGACCCAGATCATTTAATTCCTTTAACATAATAATATTTTTTTCATCATGAAAATAGTTGTATAGGTTTTCAGCAAGCGTAGGACCTATATCTTTGCTATTTTTAAAATCTTCAAAACTAGCATTTAAAAAACCAGCGATATTCTTAAATATTTTTACTAAATGAAGAGCTGTTTTATCTCCGATTCCACTGATTCCTAAACCAAATAAAAGTCTTTCCAAACTACTCGCTTTACTATCTTCAATCGCACTTAGTAAATTATCTACACTTTTATTACCATATCCCTCTAATTCAATTAGATCTTGGCGATATTTATCTAAAGAATAAATATCAGGTATAGTTTTTATAAATCCAAGATTAAATAAATCTTCTATAATTTCTTCCCCAAGACCTTCAATATTCATTGCTTTACGGCTACAAAAATGAATCAAACTCTCCACTTTTTTTGCTGGACACATTGGATTCATGCAATAATGATCCACTTGATCTTTTTTCTTTTCTAAAGGACTAGCACAGATAGGACAATTACGAATCATTTGAAAATCTTTTTCACTTCCTGTACGTCTTTCAATTTTCCTTTCTACTACCTCTGGTATAACATCACCAGCTTTGCGAATAGAAACAATATCTCCTATTTTTAAATCTTTCATTTTTACATAATCTTCGTTATGAAGAGTTGCACGTTTAACTGTCGAACCCATAACAATGACTGGGTCTAAAACAGCATTAGGCGTAATCCTCCCTGTTCTGCCAACTGTAAAAACAATATCTTTTAATACTGTTAATACTTCTTCAGCTGGAAATTTGTAAGCAATAGCCCATTTAGGATACTTCGATGTAAATCCTAATTTTTTTTGTGAATCTAATGAATTTACTTTTATAACTATTCCATCTATTTCATAAGGAAGCGATGAACGAATTTGCGTTACGTCCTCAATATAATCTTGCATTTCTTTCATGCCTTTTACCAAACGATTCGCATTTTTATTTACTTTAAATCCAAGATTGCTCATAAATTCTAAAGATTCTTCATGAGTTTTGATTTCGTAATCTTCAGGATTAGGTAAATGATATATCCACGTATCTAGTTTACGTTCAGCCGCGATCTTAGAATCCAACTGCCTTATAGATCCTGCTGCTGCATTTCTTACATTTTGAAGTAATGGCTCACCTTTTATTTTTCTTTCTTCATTTAATTTTTCCAAAACTTTTTTAGGCATATAAATTTCCCCACGTACTTCAATATCAATAGGTTCTTTAATTTTTAAGGGAACACTTTTAATCGTTTTTACATTATGCGTAATATCTTCCCCAGTAATTCCATCCCCACGTGTAGCAGCGAAGACAAGAATTCCTTTTTCATAATGAAGAGAAACAGACAGACCATCTATTTTATATTCACAGACATAAGTAGGACTTATGTTCTCTTTTACAATTCTTGTATGAAAGTTTTCTATTTCTGTTAAATCAAATACATCTGGCAAAGAAAGCATTGGAATTTTATGTCGCACTTTCTTAAAGCGATCAATTACTTCACCTCCAACTCGTTTCGTCGGAGACATAGGACTATCCCATTCTGGAAATTTATTTTCTAGATTTTCAAGTTCTCTCAAATATTTATCAAATTCTTGATCGGTTATTAGTGAATTATCTAAAACATAATACTCATAATTAGCGTTGTTAATAAGCTCTCTTAAATAATCAATTCTTATCTTTGCTTCATTTTTCTCCATTTTCGACTCCCCATAAATGAGAATTATATTCTCCTTGGTTTTTTAATGCTTTAATAGATTTTTTAACAAATTCTAAATCACTTCGATAAGTCATACCAAGCCAAACACTACGGCTGGGTTCATTTACTATTGTAATTCTTCCATTCTCTAAATTTTCTTTTAAACAATCTGGAAGCAAAACTTCACCTTGCAAAACTTTTACTATATCTTGCTTAAAATAGTATATCCAAAATTCTTCTAATAATGAAAATACATCGTATTGAAAAGCAAAAAAGTTCATAGAAACAGGATGATTTTCCTCTATTTCAAATGGTTCTACATCATTTAAAGGCGTTGCTATAAATTTACCATCAACATCCTCTACACTAGATTCCACCATAGACGTTATTCTATCTTTGTTCAAGAATAAAATACCTCGCTTTACAGCACCTTCTAAACTTTTTGTTGCTCCCAATTCATAAGAAATATTAGCATAGGTAAAAGGATTTTTAATATTTCTTAAAAAATCCGATGCCCTTAAGAAAGCATTTCTTCCATAAAAATCATCAGCATTTATAACTACAAAAGATCCATCTACATAAGGCTTTGCAGTAAGAATTGCTTGCACTGTTCCCCATGGCTTGGTTCTATTTATTAAATTTATTTTTATTGGTATTTCATCTATTTTTTGAAAAGCATAGCAAACTTCTATTTTACCTTCTAATCTTTTTCCAATTGTAGATTGAAAATCATGCAAAAATTCTTCACGAATGACAAAAACAACTTTTTTAAATCCAGCTTTTAAAGCATCATAAATAGAATAATCTACAATAAAGTTATTATCTTCATCAATAGGCGTAATCTGTTTTAATCCCCCAAAGCGACTTCCTATGCCTGCTGCCATAACAATTAATGTTAAATTCATAAAATCATATCCTTTCTTATATCTTTGTTAAACTTTTATGATTTTTCATTAATTTTTTTATTCCTATTTTATTCTGGAAAGCTATCATAACTAGCATTTTATCAACTTCAATAACTACTCCTCTACCATAGGTTTCATGATTTACAATCTCTCCAGCCTGCCAATCTATATTGTTTTCATTGTACATGGATTCTTTTTTAAAAGAAATCTCTTCTTTCAAATTGCTTGTTGTTTCCAGTAAATGGCTATCTATTTCATCAATAAAACGACTTGGTGGATTTATGTTTTCCTTTCCATAAAGCATTCTTCTTTTAGCATTCGTTAAGTACAATGCGTCTCTAGCTCTAGTAATGCCCACATACATAAGTCGCCTTTCCTCTTCTAAACCATCCTTTTCTATTAATGAATTAGCGTGTGGAAAAATACCTTCCTCCATTCCTATTAAAAAGACAATATCAAATTCTAATCCTTTGGCACTATGAATTGTCATTAATGTGATTGCATCTTCCTCTTCTTTATGTTCTGACATATCAGATATTAAACTAATTTCTTCTAAAAAATCATTTAAATTAACACTACCTGTTCTTTCTTCAAACGAAGCAGTAATACTTTTAAATTCTAGCAAATTTTCAATACGTAGTTCACTTTCTATCGTTTTTTCTTCTTCCAATTCTTTTAACAAACCAGACTTTTCTAAAACTTCATCAATTAATTCTGTTAAAGATAAGGAATTACTTGTTTTTATAAGTTGTTGAATAAGTATTTTAAATTCTAATTCCTTTCCCTTTTCTATAGCTTCAAATAACGAAATATTCTCTGCATTAGCTTTATTTTCTATATTTAGGATTGTGGTAGGTCCAATTTTTCTTTTTGGAACGTTTATAACTCGACGTAAACTTACTTCATCGTAAGGATTATTAATTAATCTTAAATAACTAATTAAATCTTTTATTTCCTTTCTTTGATAAAAATAATAACTACCAACTACTTTATAATTCAAATTATTCTTAATAAACATTTCTTCTGTCACACGTGCTTGTCCATTTGTTCGATAAAAAACAGCCATATCTTTTAATGAATAACCGTCATTAAGCATTTTTTTGATTTCTTCTATACAAAGAGTTATTTCATGTTTTTCATCATAACTTCTTAAATATTTGATTTTAGCACCAGTCGATTTATTACTTTTTAAATTTTTTTCTTTACGATCTTTATTATTTTTTATAACAGAGTTAGCTGCATCCAAAATCATTTTTGTACTACGATAATTTTCCTCTAAAGCAATTACTTTTGCATTTTGATAATCTTTTTCAAAATTTAAAATATTTTTATAATTTGCACCTCTAAATTGATAAATTGACTGATCAGGATCTCCTACAACAAAAAGATTTTTATATTTTTCACTCAGTAATTTAGATAATTTATACTGTACTTCATTAGTATCTTGATACTCATCTATTAATATATATTTAAATTTTTCTTGATAAAAATCTAATATTTCTTTATTTTCACAAAATAATTTAACAGGAAGCAAAAGTAAATCATCAAAATCAACCGAATTATTTCTTTTTAATAAATAATTATACTCTTTATAAACGATAAGTGCTATCTTTTCAGCATCTGTATTAAAAAATTTTTCCATTTCTAATTCGGAAAGCATTTCATTTTTTATAAAACTAATTCGATTCCGAATATAAGTAGGAGCACATTCTTCTTTACTAATACCTTTGTCTTTCATAATCTTTTTTATCAAGCTTAATACATCATCACTATCTAAAATGGTAAAATTGCGTTCAAGCCCCAAATAAGTAAAGTTTTCTCTTAATATACGAACTCCAAAAGAATGAAATGTTCCTACAAAAGAATTATTTTCAGGCATCAAAATATTCAATCTTTCACGCATCTCTTTCGCAGCCTTATTTGTAAAAGTAATGGCTAAAATATTCCAAGAGGAAACTCCTTCATGAATTAAGTGAGCAATTCGAGTGGTTAAAACTTTTGTTTTTCCAGATCCAGCCCCTGCTATAACTAAACATGGTCCCTCTTTATGCAAAACTGCTTTTTTTTGTTGGTCATTTAAATTCTTTAAATAGTCCATAACTTTCACCTTATCTAATAATTATTATAACACGTCTCATATAAATAAGTAAATTAAGGAAATTTTTTAAAAATTATAATTATTTAAAGAAAAAATAAAAAAAAGTCTAATGACTTTTAAAAGTTTAAAGAAACTCAATAATTTCAACATTATTATTTATTTTTTCTATTAAATCTTGAATTTCATATTTATTAAAAATATTCATAAAATTACTGTTATCCATTAAAAACATATCATAAAATTTAAAAAAAACTTCTTTTGTATTTAAAATTCCTAAATGATTTAATGATTCTATATTTTGAGAAACCAACTTATAAGAATTTAATAATTGTTCATACAATAAAGGTGGAATATTTTTACTAAAAGATTGAATTTCATTTTCATTAAAACCATAATTTAACAAAAAGTTCATATTTAATTATCCCCCTTATTAATTTCATTATCTATAATTTCTTTAATTTCATCAACCGACAATGGTGATTTATAGAATAAAACAACTAGTAAAGCATCCTCAAATGTAACTGACAAATTTAATTTAATAATAGTACTAATAGTGTTCTTAATTTCTTGAAAAGAATTTACTTCTTTATTATTTATTATAATTTTCCAACCATCATCTAAAGGTAAAAGATATTCTTCACAAATTTTATTTTCAACTTTTTGCAATTCAAGTGCTATATTAAAGTCTTCTTCTTCATTACCTTTTTCTCCCTTTTCTAATTTTTCTAATAACGAAGAATCCTTTAAATACATTTTCAAAAAAGAATTAACATCCTCTGGCATTTTTATTTCTGGGACTTCATAATTTAGCAATTGATTTAAGTTATATGTTGTACCATCTTTGTAAGTAATATTTTCGTCTTGATATTTTTTCATATTTTCCAAAATTGTTTCAATTGTTGATGGCTCTGCTATAATTTCTGGATAGGTTCTTAAAAATTCCAATTCTTCTAATTCTAAAAAATTTTGAATATATTTTTGCAAATCATGGATTTCTACTGCAAAAATACGAAGAGCAAATAACCCATTTGATTTTTGCAATGGAATCTTATTTTTTTCTAATATATCTAAAATTTGATCAAATTTTTCTTCTTCTTTTAACAATAGTAAACTAATACCAAATTTATTAAAGCAATCTGAAAACAAAGTAATCCCCTCATCTGTATCAGGAACAATTTGCTTTTCTTTTAATTTATTTAAGATTGTTAATATATTCACAAGTACCCCTCCATTAATAAGCCATTAGAGGAACATTTTTAGGATCCATACCATTATTTTTTAAATTTTCAATCACACTTTTTAAATTGTCTTTAGAATACTTTTCTAAAACATTAGGGTTTAAGTAAACATCAATTGGCTCTTTTCCAAGATTCAATAAAATATTTATTTTATCTACAAGATCATTATCAAGCATTAGTTCTACATGATTAACAAATATTTCTGTTCCTACACTTGATTCTTTAACAAAATTAATATTATTTAGAATAAGTCTTTCATCAAAATTATTAATTAAATAATCAAGTTCTTGACCTGTAAAATCCAGATAATCTATACCATTTTCTTTTAATAAGGAAATTAAAATGTCTTTTGTATTAATAGGTTCTACTTCAACTGCAATTGATTCTTCTTCTACTATTTTAATTGTTTCTTCTGTAATTGGTTCAGCATTTTTAGCTTCAGTAAAGACGTCACTAAAAGATTTTCCACTTTGCTCTCTTTCTCTTACTTTTTCATCGTAAGCAAATAACGCATCCTCTGGAAACATCAAAATTTTAGCAGCCTCTCTTCTTTCTTCTTCTGTGAAGTTAAATTGTTCTAATAAAGAAACAATTGAATCTCTTGTAATACTAATTCTTCCAGATAATGCAAGTTCAAAATATTCATTTAATTTTTCTTGATTTGCAAGTGCAGCGTCTCGACGTATACTTAATTCATCAATAGTAGCAATAGCATGATTCATTTCTTCTTCAACTCGAACCAATTGTTTTTCTGCTTTTTTTGTATCCAAAGTTACAGAGTCAATAGTACGGGGTAAAGATTTATTTAATTTTTCCACTAATTCTTGTGGATTAAAATGTATATCCAATCGATCCAATACAGTTGCATAATCATTTCTATCGATATCAGACAAAAGAGTAGTCAAACGTTCACCTTGACTATTTAAATCATTATAAAGTTTCTCCAAATCTGCAATTCTAGCTTGTAATTCTTTTTTCTCTTCTGTAGTTCTAGTTTTTGTTTCCACAGCTCTATTTCTTTGTCTGTTCATTTCCACTAAAACTACGCTGTCATCTCCTCTTAAATTATACAATTTGTCTAGTAAAGCACTAACTTCAGGTGATAATGCCTTCATACTAATCACTCCCATATTCTACAAAAGATTATAACAAAAGAAATTTAAATTGTAAATAAGTATTTTATTGAAACAAAGAAAATCATTTTACTTCAAAAAAAGAAAATATTTTTTGATAGATTTATGTGTTATGATAAAAATAGGTGAGAAAATGAAAAAAATATTAATAGACATGGATGATACAATATTAGTTGATTGCTATTTAGAAGTAGTAAATCAATATTTAAATACAAACTATACTTATAAAGATATTAAGGGTTATTGGGTAGATAATATCGTACCTAAAGACAAGCAAAAAGATTATTTAAACTATTTTTACAACAAGATTAATATATACGATTATGGTCATATTCATGAAAATGTAATAGAAACTATAGAGCAATTAAGTAAATACTACGATGTTCTTATTTGTAGTGCCTATATAGATTCTCGTGATTTAGAAAACTGTTCAAATATATTAATTCATAAACATAAATGGCTTATAAAAAATCTTCCTTTTATTAAACCAGAAAATTTTATTTTTACAAATCGTAAAGACGTTATACCTGCAGACATAAAAATTGATGATAAAATAGAAAACTTAAAAACATGTGACACAAAACTTTTAATTACTGCTTATCATAATAAAGAAATTTCAAATGAAAACTTAAAACAGAACAATATTATTAGAGTAGAAAATTGGAAAGAAATAGCAGAAATTTTACTTAATCACTAATTAATTTAAATATATAGACATTTTGTAAAGTATTATCTTTTTTATCACAAGTAATTAAAGTTAAATTACTTTGATTTTTTCGGCGCTTAATAGTAATTGTTCCGTCCTTTTTTTCATTGTAAATATCAATTAATTTATAAACATATTTATGTTTGTTGTAGTAAACATAAGCTTTATCATAATATTCTAATCTATCTAAATTTTTAAAAAAAGAAATCATACTGTTTCCACTATGGGATGCTAAAATCAAATTGCTGTCTTTAACATCTGGCATCATAGAAGTTTCAATCATTTGGATATTTTTATCTACATGATTTTTTTTAGAAGTTAAAGAATAAAATCCGCGCTTTAAATTTATTTTTGGAATTTCTAAAACTCCTAAATAATTTTCTTCTAATTTGGAATTAGTTGAAAAAGCTAAAAATTTTTCAACCTTATATTTTTCTTTTTCCAAATTTATTTTATTGAAAGAAAAATCTAAAATTAGAATAAAAACTCCTAAAAGAAGAAAACTTATAGAAAGAATTTTATATTTTTTCTTTTCCATAAAAGATCATTCCTAATCCGATTAATAAAAATAAACAAGCAAAAATAATATTAACATAGACTCTCGATTTTCCTGTATTAGGAACAGGAATTATAGGATCATTTTTCATCACAATATTTACAATTTCTTTATCTTTTTTTATTTCAAAAGATAAACGTTCTGATGTTATTTGATAACCTTTTAATGCTTCTTTTTCAATTATAGAATACTTTCCATATGCTAAATCCTTTAAAATAATTTTGCCTTGATTATCCGTTTTACCATCAAAAATCACTTCTTCTTTTTCATTCAAAATTACTATAAGAACATTTGGCAAAAATTTACCTGTATTGCTATCAATTTTATTAAATTCTAAAGTTCCTTTAAAAGGATGATTTACTAAATTTATTTCCGTTTTGTCTTCTGAATGTTCATCAACAATAAAGACAAAATCTTCTACAAAATAGTATCCTTCTTTACCTTTAATTTGTTTGATTATATATTCTCCATAATTTAGTTCTATTTTAGAAAATCCATTTTCATTAATAGAAATTGTTTTTATTTTTTCTAAAGTTTTTTTATTATAAATTTCAAATATTGCTTCCTTTTCTGGCAATAAAGAATTAAAATAAAAATATGTTTTATTTAACCTTATTTCCGTTTTATAGACTTCATCGTATAAAACGATTGATAAAATAGACTCAGCATTCTCTTTTGTTATAGAAAATTTATATTTTTTCCCATCTAGTTTATAGCCACTAGGTGCTTGTATTTCTTGTATATAATAATCACCTAATAAAAGGTTTCTTTTTGAAGTTGCACCACAATTTTTATCTATTGATAATTCTTCTAAAAGTTTACCATCTTTATTATAAATTCCATATATTGCTCCTTTTAATGAAGCAAATGAACTTATAGATTCACAACTTTTTGTATCCTTATCGTATTTTTTTATTTCAACTTGGCCTAAAAACATTTTATCATAAACAACAAGTTCTTTTGTTAGTGCTTCTGCTGTAATTGAGAAAAAATAAGTATTTGGATCCAATTCATAATTCAAACCTGCTTTTTCTTCTTTTAAGTAATAATTCCCTAATTCTAAATTTTCTACGAGTACACTACAATTCTCTCCTATTATCAAGTCTCTAACATAAGAACCATCTTCTTTAAAAAGCTTATAAACACTTCCTTGCAAAAAACCATTTTCTTTTGGTTTACAACTCTTATTATCTACATCGTACTTTATTAACTTTAATTTTCCAGATAAAACTTCAAAATCAATTTCCATAATTTTTGGTTCTAAATTTCCAGTTACCATCACATTTTGTCCATCGCTAGAAGCATAAACAATAAATTTTTCATCATAAATCTCTGCATTTTTTTCCAAGACAACACGTCCACTTTGAGTAGATAATGGTGTAACAATCAGCTCTTTATTTTGAATCAAATAAGAACAGTTTTCACATTCTTTTACTTCAAAATTGTTTAATTTACCATAATTGTATGAACCTTTTAAAGGAATAATAGCATGAGATGTAAAAAACTCTGGTTGTTCTAAATAAGATTCTACATATTCTTTTATTTCATCCATATGATCTTTTATTTCTTCTGGTACATCTATAATATATTTATTTGGATTTTCTGGATGATATCCGTTAGTAAACTCTAAATTTCTACCTGCTTCTTCCCAAATAAGTACTTGTGTAGCAACAATCCAATCATCTCCCTTATGTCTGCCTTTATATCCATAGCCAAAATAAGCATACAAAGAAATCTTTTCAAGTCTCCTTTTACTTAACTCAACTTTTTCTCCCATTTCTTCTAATGATAGATCATAATATCCTTGATAAGTATGACTGGATAATGATACCCCTGGTTCAATACAAAAAGCTGTAGTTCCATCACTTTCTCTAGTAAAATGTTCAAAATTACCATGTTTTCCTTTTGTATCTACATAACTATAATTTTTTATAAACGTAGCCTCAAAGTGATCAGAAGTTGTTTTGGCAAAAACAGAGTAAGGCATAAACAACAAACCAATAATAAAAACGACATATATATGTTTTTTTTGAATTAACATTACTGCATTTCTCCTTTCAATAACATATATACACCGTAAATCCTTTATTTCCTTTAAAAAAAATTTACTAAAAATAGTAAATTATTCTCCTTTTAATATTGGATATTTTCTATACATAAATTCATCATTGTATTTTTTATCATAAAACTCTCCTATAATTGTTTTAGGTGCAATTCCTTTATGTCTCATAATCATTCTTCCAAAGACACTATAAGACAAAAGCATATTTATAACTATTAAAAAAAATAAAATTGTATTCATTATCTTTCCAAACTGGTAGGGTATTTTCCCAATCCAATGAGATAAGATAGGATAAATAATCTTTAATAAAACTGTTCCTAATAAACCCCAAATAAACATAATAGGAATAGTTGTTTTACCATCAATATTTAAAATCATCGAAGAATAATCCCAAAATTTTGTATTTAAAAGATGTTCTGCTAAAATACCAGCAATTAATTCAAAAAAACCTCCTATAAAAAAAGAATAAAAAAAAGTTTTTAAAACACTTCTTTCATTATTTCTTGGTTCTAACAATATTAAAAATAATATCAAGCCAAATCCATACAAAGTACTGAAAGGACCGTATAGTAAATCATGACGACATGTCCATGTTTTATGAATAATAAACCATTGAATTTCTTCAAAAAAACCACCAAAAATGCTTCCAAATACAAAAAACAAAAAAAATTTATCGAAGCAATGACCTTCAGCAAATACTTTCCTATTCATAAAAAAACCACAACCTATAATAGTAGTCTTAACGATCTTTTAACATTTATTCCTAATTTTATAATCTTAAATGACAAATAATAGATGGTATTAAATTTTTATTGAAACTTTATTTTGTCCATATTTTTACTCTAATAAATAAGTCTGCTTATTTAAAATACTGGCTAACTAGAATCAGAATTTTTTATATAATTCCACTCTCTATTTTCATTTTATAATTTTTTGATACTTTCAAAAATATCTTCTTTTTTTCAAATTATCAATTCTTCCACTATAGCAAAATATTTCACAATTTTAAAGCATCTTCTCTAGAAATATCATCCAATTTAAAAATTAAATAGGCAACCTTATAATTAAAAAATTAACATCAAATATCAGACGTTTATTAAAGTATACTTCTTCAAATATACTACATAATAATTAAATTAATAACAAAATTAATGCTAAATGAAGAAAAAATGGATTTATTTATGTTAAACTATTATTAGCACATAAAGGAGATATATATGAAAAAAAATAAAATGACTAGTAAGTTTATTAAAGATAATGGTATTCATTATACTCCTACTGAATTATCACTATATATGTCGAATATATTGGTAAAGGAATATTTAAAAAATAATGATTACAAAAAGAAAATTAAAGTATTAGATCCAGCATGTGGTAATGGTGAATTATTAGTAGCTTTAGCACTTGTATTAAAAGAAAAAAAGATTGAATTTGAAATGTATGGAATAGATACAAACAATGATGAACTACAACTTGCAAAAAAGCGATTAAAGGACCTTAAAATAAATTTAATATGTGAAAATGTAGATTATGTAGATAATTATGAAAGATTTAATAATTTTGATTTAATAATTGCAAATCCTCCATATGTACGAACTCAAAATATGGAGAAAACAAAAAGAAAAAATAGTAATCATTTTGCTGTTGATGGAAGATTTGATTTATATCAACTGTTTTTAAACGCTATTACTTGTAGTTTAAAATATGGTGGTTTTGTAAGTATAATTACATCTAATAAATTTATGTTTAATAAAGCTGGGGATAAAACAAGAAAATTTTTATTTACTAACTATAAAATTAATTTGATATTAGATTTAGGTGATTCAAAAATGTTTGAAGCATCAGTTTTACCAGCAATTTTTTTAGGAGAAAAAAAATTATTAATAAAACAAAATTATGTTAAAGCAATTAAGGTTTATGAAACCAAACAAGAATGTAACTCAACTAAGAGTATATTTCAAGCAATCGAAAGCAAACAAAATTGTATAGTCAAAAAAGATAATTCAAATTATGAGGTGTTATTTGGTAATATTAATATTGAAAAATTAAATGAACCTTGGGCAATAAACACGCAGAAAAACAATTTATTTATTGATAAAATAAATAATAAAAAATTTTGTTCTTTATCAGATTGGGCAAATGTAAAAGTTGGTATAAAAACAACAGCTGACAAAGTATTTATTAAAAAAGATTGGTTAGAATTTGATAACATTGAAGATGAACTGATACATGAATTGATTTTTTCTAAAAATACAAGTAAATGGAAACAAAAAGAGACACCAAAAAAATATATTTTTTATCCATACACAATTGATAAGGGTGTACAAAAAGTTATAGATACTACACATTTTCCTAATTCTGAAAAATACATTAATAAAAATAGTGAAATATTAAAGGCAAGAAAATACTTTAAAGATTCGAAAAAAAAGTGGTATGAAATATGGGTTAGTCATAATTTATTTGATTTTTATAAACCAAAATTAGTTGTACCAGATATTAGTTCAGAATCTAAATTTCTATATGATGAGAGTAAAAAATTGGTTGATGGAAATTGTTATTGGATAATATTAAAAGATAATATACCAAATGATTATCTATTCTTAATATTAGGATTATGTAATTCTAAATTTATGGAAAAATATCATAATATGGTATTCCAAAACAAATTATATTCTGGTAAGAGAAGATATATATCACAATATATTAGTAAATATCCTATGATAAATCCTGATAGTAAAGAAGCAAAAAATATAATTAAATATGTTAAAATGATTATTTTTAATGATTGTGAAATTAATAATATGGAATTAAAAATTGAAGAAAATATAAAACAATACTGGAAGTGTGATAGTTATGAATAATATACCTAGAAATAAAGATATGCTTAAAAATAATGAAGAACTAGTAAAAGTATTTTCTTCATTAATAGGCATGGATTTTAAATTAACTGGTAAAACAAGAACGGATGGAGCAAATTTAAGAATGCTTATTTTTGAGACACTAATAAAGGTTTACCACCTTTTTAAATGCTTGTAACCAATAAAAAATAATTCAATATAATGATTATACTAAATTACTCTAATTCGTATATTTGTTTTATTTCTTCATTTGGTAATACTAATGTAAAATCAATGTTGTATACTTTTACTAATTCATTTAACCTAACAACTATATCTTTTGCAATTTCATTATGTTTATAACCGTGTACCCCAGTACCTAAACTAACCGATACTATATTTTTATAACTTTTTTTTGCCAAAAAGAATATATTGCTATAACTATCTAATAAATCTTGTAGGGGATTTTTGCTTTCATAATACTGAGGGCAGTAAATATGCAATATATCAATGCCCAAATCAAAGCCAGGAGTAATTCTTATCTCATTTACTTCCATATACTCTCTATAATGTTGTTTGCAATAATTTTCTAACAATTCCTTATTTGCGTACTTATATATAACTCCACAAACACCACTACCATATATCATATACTTATTAGTACTATTAACTATTAAATCTTTATCCTTTAAATGCTCTAATATATTTCCACTTACTATGTTTAGTCTACTCATTCGTACCACCTAACTTAATTATATATTATATTATCGTAATTCGATATTCTACTTATAGTTAATAGTTTTGCTACTCTTCTATAAGTTCTTCTTTCTCTATTTAAAAATGGTTCTTCCTCATATCTTTTATATAAATTAACAGATATTTTAAATCATCTATGTTTTTTGTATTGCGTAATTCACATATATGTGATAATGACTTTCCTTTTATTACATGTTCTTTACACATTTGAAGTTTTTCTTCTATCATTTTTTTTATTAAAAAAATGACTCCTTCCAAGTTTAAGAATATATTTTTATTATACATTCTTTTTCCAACTTTTTCGAAGCCATTTCATATCATTCTGGCAGAGCATCTTTACCTAAAAGCGAACTCTCTAGCACCTCAATTCTAGGGATTTTCTTCTCAATAGGTTTGCCTTGAGTATTAAAAATCAATGTTATACTATCATCGTATAAATATACTTTATTAATTAATGTATTGATTAACATTCTTCTGTATTTAATATCATTAATGTTGCCTCTTTTTAATTGTACCAGAAAAAACTTCACTTGTCCAACAGTTAATTTAACATTATGACTTTCCTCAATAGCAATTTCATTCTTAATTCTAGTATGTTCAATTTCCATTTTGTTAATTTCTTCAAAAATAGACTTTTTAACACTGTCAATATCACATATTTTTAAGCTATCAAATAAATTTGCTTTTTGTTTCTCATTTTCTTTAAGCATCTTATTAAGTCTTTTTAAAGTTGTACTTTCTCTTTCTTTATCAGCAAGTTTAACCACTTCTTCGGCGATTCTCTTAATGTTTTCATCAGTTAATACTTCTCTAGCTTGTTCAACTATTAGATCCTCTATGTAATCTTTTTGAACTGCCTTTTTATCACAAAGTTTTTTTCTCGCATTATTACACATATAATAGTTATGTAATTTTCCAGTTTTAGAAGTACCACTATAACCTGTCATCATTTCTTTACAATGTCCACAGAATAGTTTAGTAGTTAGTAAATATTCAGTTTTAGCTCTTGCTCTTGCAGGTGCTTTTTTATTTTTAAACATGATTTCTTGTACTTTATTAAACGAAGCATCATCAATTATTCTAGGAATAGCATCAGGAGTCTCAACACCGTTATAAGTATAAATACCTATATATTTTTTATTTAACAAAATATTTCTTATACTATTTTTATTAAATTCTCCACCAGTTGCTGTTTTAATGTTTTTATCATTCATATATCTTATTATATCAGCCATTAAGTCGCCATTATTGTACATTTCAAATATTTTTTGAACGATAGGAGCTGTTTCTTCATCAATAGCATACTTTTTCTTTTTTACTATCTTACCAGTAGCATCTGTAATATTACTATCAACTTCAATTAATTTTAAACCTAGTGGAACAGTACCACCATTATAATAACAGTTATCAGCATTTATTTTCATACCTCTTTTAACCTTTTGTCCTAGTTCAACAGAAAAGTATTCTGCCATTCCCTCTAAAACACTCTCCATTAATACACCACTAGCATCATCACTAATATTTTCACGAGCCGATAGTACTCTTACATTATTCTTTTTTAGTTTAGCTTTATATGTAGCACTATCATATCTATTACGAGCAAAACGGTCTAATTGATAAACTAAAACTCCTTCAAATGTTTTCTTATTGCTATCTTCTATCATTTTTTTAAATTCTGGTCGGTCATCATTTGTTCCACTTTGCGCTCTGTCTATATATTCGCCAATGATAGTGTAATTATGTTGTTTAGCATAATTTTTACAATATTCTAATTGTCCTTCAATAGATTGCTCATTTTGATTATGAGAACTATATCTTGCATAAACTACTACATTCATTATTTACCACCATTCTTTTTTAATTCATTAGCAATATTCTTTGAAATCTCCGATATTGTAAAGAGAGATTGATATTCTAAATCTTTAGACTTTAACATAATTGGCTTTTTATAATATCCTTTATTGTTTTGTTCAGTTAAAAATGTATTACCTGGATGTTGACTTACACGAGCTTTAATATCAACAAAGGAATGTTCAAAAAGCGCATCTAATAACTCTATAAACAGAGGAGCAAGACTTGGACTTAATAATTTATTAAGTATCTCAATGGTATTTTTATCATTTTTATTAAGTTCTTCCAATTTCTTTATAGCATTATCATTTAGACCAAGCTGTTCATTTATTCCTTTATACTCTGGTTTTAAATTCTTTATTCTTCCATAAATATAATCTAAAGAAACATCCAAAACCTCTGCATAAGCAAGAGCATAATAATCTTCAAGATTTCTATTCCCATTTTCAAGTTGAGATATTGTACTTTTTCCACCTTCTTTATCATCTAAATAAATTTTATCATTAGTATCTTCTACTCTATCATTTATATATTTCTTAAGTTTGCTGAATAAAACAGGCTGAGTATATCCAAACATTTTTCTAAGTTTCTTTAATCTTATTTTCATTTCATCATCTTTAATTCTATTCATAGACATTCCTCGCTTTTGTATGTGTATAAATTATATAACTTTTTTAAATTTTTGTCAACAAAACATTACATTATACATACACTTAAAATTTTGATATGATGAATTTGTCAACCGAAAAAAGGCTTTTATTCGAGACAAAAGGAGTGATACAAAATGGTTACTTAGACTTTCGTTCATGCTAACTTAAGGAAAGGTGGTGCAAAGTGATAATTAGTGATGAACAAATTAAACAAATAGCTAATAGTATTGTTTTCGAAGTGCATCACTATATTCAAGAGCACCAAGAAGAATACGAACAGTTTTTAGCTGAGGAGAACTCAACAAGTAAATCTGTTAATATTAAAAATTTAGAAAGGAATTATGATATGGACAAGAAAAATCCTACTGAGGCTATTTATCAAAAAATAGCCTCTCCTGTAAATAATGCAGAGAATAAGGTGCTTAAGACTACACCTAAATCAAAACAGTCTAATGGAACTGTTTGCACAAGTATATATAATAATATTATGGATACTTTGAAAACAGAAACTAAAGGAGGGACTAACAATGGACAACAGCAACAACAATAATGTTGCTTCCGCAAATATAAATAATATATTTGCCGAACTAAGTGTACCTTATGATAATACAGAGGTACTTATGACTAGCTCTAAAGAGCTAGAGCTAGTCGACTATTATTTCGATAGTGTAACCTGCTCTAATAAAGAGATAGAAACATTACTATATGAGGTCATTGGCTATTCTTTAGCCAAAACCTCTAAATTAAATAAAGCATTTATATTCATGGGTAAAGGAAGAAATGGCAAGTCTAAAATATTCAGAATTTTAGAGGCTCTACTTGGAGATAGTCAATGTTCTCATGAGCATTTAGAACAACTTTCAGGCAGTAAATCTGGAAGCAAATCAACAGTTAAAAATCTAAATGAGTGTACTGTTAACATTGCCGAAGACCAGAAACAGCCAAAGTATATTAACAATTCGTTAATTACTAGACTAATATCAGGAGAACCCATATCAATAAATGATAAATGGCAAGATTTTAACTTGATACCGTATGCAACATTGCTGTTTTCAGTAAATGAAGTAATTGACTTCAAAGAAACAGGGTTATTTATAACTGATCGATTTGTAGTCATTCCATTTAATGCTACATTCACAGATGATAATAATAATCGTGATATAAATATAGGAGAGGAGCTATGTAAACCTTTAGCATTACAGATTATCGCAACTAGAGCCATTGAAGCATTTAAAAAAGTGCTAGAGAATGGTAGGTTTACTATTCCAGTTGTCGTTGAACAGGAGACTAACAAGTATTTTAGAGAATGTAATAATGTACTAGAATTTTGTAGTGTACTCCCATTAAAAACAATTATGATTAAATCACAACTTTATAATGAATATTGCAACTGGTGTAAGGACAATAATAGAGAAGCAGTTAGCAACTCTATATTTGGTAAAGAGGTTTTAGCTCTAGGGTATAGAGCTGAGCGATATTCTTTCGGTAACAAGAGAAACACTTATTATGCCAGTTCAGATTTTGATAATTCAGAATGTAAAGTAATATATGACAACTATCTTAAATATATGTGCTTAACTGAAGAAGCTGATATTGCATACAACAATGACAAGAGTCTCTATACTTGTGGAAAGACATTTAATGATTATCTTTGTGATTGTTTTTATAACAGAATTGTTCCTGATATTACTAAATAACTTTACAATACCTCTGTGAGCCTCTAGGAGGCTCTAGGGGATGTCTTATCATATAAGGCGATAAAATTTTTGTAAATATATATATGCCTCTTTAGGGCTTCTAGGAAGCTCCTAGAGAGGTTTTATTATGGAATTGTATTATGCCACTATGCAATAGGCATAAGTGCTTTTTTTATACAACTATCCTTAAATACATTTTTCCATTATTAAAGTACGAAGTACTTCAATAAGTCTATGAATTAGAGATACATTTCACAAAAAAACGCACCATGCTAGCTAAATATTAAGATGTTAAACAAAATGTGATTCTTATGTCTTTAACTATAATTAAATTTAACATCTAAAAAATAGACTAACACAATGCGTTATACTTATATATATAAATACAATTTACAAATCTGCAATTTGTCGATTTTCTGTCTCTTTTCTTATATTTATGTACGAAGTACATAAATATTCTATTAATTGCAGACCTATTCTTAAAATTGTCTTTCTTGTCATATTTATATACGAAGTATATAAATATCTATTAATTAGAGATACATAAATCTACATAGCGGTTTTCGTTAGTATTTTATCAGCAATTCCATATTTTAGCCCTGCTTCTGCATCAAACCATTTATCTTTTAATTGAATGTCATGTCTAACCTGCTTTATGGTCTTGCCTGTATTATCTGCCAATAGTTTAATAATTCTTTCATTTAATGCGTTAGTATGTTCATAGTCAATTTTTAATTCTCCAACTTTCCCCATATTAAAAGAAGATACTTCGTGTATCATAACTTCACTATTAGGTGTTATATATCGTTTGCCTTTTGTTCCACCACTAAGAAGCACAGCCGCCATTGAAGCACAACGACCTATACATATTGTTTTAACATCACAATTAATCATTTGCATAGCATCATAAATAGCCATTCCTGCCGACACTGCTCCGCCTGGAGAATTAATATAGAATATTATATCCTTCTTGCTTTTAGTAGCATCAAGTTTTAATAATTGCTCGACTATTTCCTGTGCTACCTCTGTATCAATAGTTTTATTTAAACGAATTATACGATTATCGAACAAATTAATGTCGGAGGGCTTTTTAGGTTTAGTTTCTTTCTTGGTTTTCTTTTTACTTTTATTATTAGACATATTCTTAGTTCCTTTCTATATATTATAAGTCTTTTTAGTTTTTAAATGTTTAACTCTATATGGTAAATTCAATTTATCAAAGTCATGTGAGTTCTCCCCATGTATAGGAATAATCTCTTTAGGTTTAACAATATTACAAACCTCTGTAATACCTTCCGCAGTTGCATGACCGCTAGTGTGTAAATAGTAATATTCTTTAGGAACAAAATTAACAATGCTTTCATCAGCAGTAGCACCTTTCAAGTATCCTAGCCATTGAGAATAGATAAATATATTATCTTTGAAGTTAGGGCTATTGATAAACCTCTTTGAAAAGTAGTTACTGCGTACCAGCATACAAAAACCATTATCAACCATTTCTTGATAAAACTCTTTGTCAAAACTTTTAACATCCGAAAAGTCATAATAGTCTTTGTACTTTTTGCTAGTCTTTGTTACATAATCAAGTATCTCTTTTTGGTAGACATCACATATAAATAACTTCTTTCCTGCTTCTTTATTTGCATGATAAAAAGAGGCGATTCTATCAATATTTGTAGAAGCACACATTATAAAAACATACTTGTTATTTTTTATTAGATTAGTAGCTTCCTCTTGTAACTTAAATTCAGACATAAAAACTTCATCTAGTCTTGAAAGTGTTGTATGTTCACAAATGAGAATATCAACTTTTCCTATTTCTTTAAATATCTTAGGTATGTCTTTTCCACTAGGACCATGTGTTCGGAAATCTCCAGTATGTAAAATTCTTTTGCCTTCTGCTTCTATAAGAAACATATAACTATCAAAAGCCGAATGGTCTATGCGAATAGGGGTTATTTTTATATCTCCAATTTCTAATGTTACATCTGGTTTAAATGTATTAAAGGCTTCTAGTCTATCAATGTGTTCTTGTGTAACTTCTGCAACTTTAGGCTCTGTCATTTTCTTTTGATATATCGTAAATATCTCTTTTGCTTGCTCTCCAATATAAATAGGAACTTCTTTCCTAATTTGCATATATTCGCCGATATGGTCTAAATGATAATGAGTTATAAAAACAGCATCACATTTTTTACTAATTTTTGCAACATTCACTTTTACTTTACTTGTACTATTTGGAAGATTAGATCCTACATCAATAAGTATCCTAGTTTTATTACTTTTGATTTCGGTTACACATCCGCCAATTTGATTTATCCCCCTATGAATTTTAATCTGCATAAATGTAACATTCCTTTCTAATTTTGATTTGCAAGTTTTTTATTATTTGATAAGAATGTTATTCTTTCAGCTATTACAGATATTCCGTTTTCATTATTTTGTATTCTGCCTTTGGCACCTATAATATCGCCTTTTTCACAATATTGAAGTACATTGCTTCCTATATAACTCATTAACTCAATAGGAAC
>CANPIH010000010.1 GCA_947574085.1 uncultured Mycoplasmatota bacterium
TTATATTCTATACTTATGACTTCTTTCTTATCTTCTTAACTTAATGACATTGGTCCGCCATTTGTTTTATTCTATTATGGCAATCTTGATTTAGTAAATTCTAAATGCATTGCAATAGCTGGAAGTACTAATCCTAGTGATTATGGTAAAGAAGTAACTGGTAAAATTGTTGAAGGATTATCAAAAGAAAATTTTACAACTGTAGCAGGATTAGGAATTGGAATTGAAAAAATTGTTCATAAAAATTCTATTTACACAAAAGGAAATAGTATTGCAGTTTTAGGTAGTGGTATAGATTATTGTTATCCAAAGCAAAATATTAATCTTTATCAAGAAATGAAAATAAATCATTTAATTCTTAGTGAATATCCATATAACATATTACAAACGAAAGAAAAATTAATACATAGAAAAAGAATTATAACTGGATTGAGTGAAATATTATTGGTAACAGAATCAAAGGAAAAAGGAAATGCAATTATAAATGCTGGATTTGCTTTAGAACAAGGAAAAGAAATATTTGCTATTCCTTCACCAATAAATAGTGTATTTCAAGGTACAAATGATATAATAAAAAATGGTGGTAGCTTATTAAATAGTATTGAAGATATTTTAAATAGTAGAGGTATTTGATACCTTTGCTATTTTTTATTGTTAACAAATTAATTATGAAAAGGGTGTAGAAAAAAAGGCCATATTTTTGCAATTATCATAATGATACTATTAAAATGTATTAATAATTTATAATACAAATCTATTTAAAAGTTGTGAAAGAATTGATTATTTTTTCATGAAAAAATAACAAAATTTAATTTAAAGAGGAGGAAAAATGAATAAAGAACTAGATAATAAAATTAAAGATTTAAATAAAATGAAAGATAATGAGCATTTAAAGATTAATAAATGCAAACAAGAAATTCTTGAGGCAAAAAATAAATTAAAAAAAATTGATCAAGATTTGAAACCACTTTTGAAACTTAAACGTGAAGAAGAGCGTTTTAATCAAAAGGTTGATAAGCTTTTAAAAAATGAAAAGCCGAAGAAAAATTTTCATCAAAATGTAAATTTTCCAGAAAACGTTGGATAACGCCTAAAATGTTATATTTAGGCGACCTCTATCGGTCGCAGGTTAGGTCTTTGTGACCACATAAAAAGTTCCTAAATCGTCACTTTTGTGTCCACAAGACAAATCACCATATTTTGGTGATTTTATTATGGGAATTCCCATACCCTTTGTATACTGTATAAAAATAAAAGGTGGTAATTTTGCCACCTTTTAGATTGGAGAAAAAAATATGACAAAGAAAACAGAAGAAATTCATTTTAGAATTGAAGATATTGAGAAAAAAATAATATTAAAAAATGCTAAGAATTCAAAATTGAACTTATCAGAATATATACGAACTCAAGCAATTTATGGAGTGAATATATATCTCAATTATGAGAATTTAGATATTCTTTCATTAGAGTTAGCAAGAATTGGAAATAATATCAATCAAATTGCTAGAGGAATAAATAAAAAAATAAAACTTGGTGAAGATGTATTATCAGATGAATTAAGTTCGATTAATGAAGAATTTGAGGTATTAAGAAACTTATTAAATGATTTTACTAATAAAGTTGTAGATATGTATAAAGATGGGCAAATTCTAAAAAATGCAGTTTCTAAAGATTATAGAGATAATAAATTTGAACAGATTAATGAAGGAAGAGAGATAAATGAGCGCAATAGTTAAAGTACATTCGCTTAGAGGAAATATTCAAGATGCAATTGATTATATTTTAGATGAGGATAAAACTGAACCTATTTTAACAAGTTGCACAAATTGCAGTGTACCACAGCTTGCAGGAACAGTGTGGAAATATCAGCAGCATATTAGATTTGATGATAGGTTAAATTCTGATGGTGTACAGGGATATCATTTTATATTATCTTTTGATGATATGAATGTGACTTCTGAACAAGTTCATGATATTGCAGAAAGATTTTTATCTGAAGCTACTAATGATGAATATGATGGTGTAATAGCAGTTCATACTAATACTGATCATTTACATGCACATATAATTGTTAATCCAAAAAATAAAAACACTAATAAAAAATGGAATCTTTATTTTAAAAAAGAAATAAATTATTTTAAAGAAATAGAAAATAGAATTTGTAAAGATTATGGTATAGAACCATTACCAATAAAAAGGGGTATTAGTAGATCTTGGTGGAAACATCATAATGAAAAAATGGGTGATGGACATGATACGATAATAACTAAAACTTTAGATTACTTAGTTAATAAAGTTCAAAGTTATGAGCAATTGAAAATATATTTAACAAATATTGGTTATACAGTAGAAGATGATTTAGATGTAGCAAAACAGATAGATGAAAATAGATTAAGAAATTTTGAATTCACAATTAATAAAAAGTTAATTAATGAAAATTTATCTGACGAATATTCTTATTTTATAAGAATTCCATTTACAAATGAATATTTTCAAATTCCTATAGAAAATGGTACATGGGTAAATGCTGAAAAAAATACTTTAAAATGCAAAATGGATTTGACAAAAAATTATGTAATCTATGATAAAGTAGCAAATATAATTAGTTCAAATAAAAGTGGTAGAATAATATCACAAAATTTAGAGGAAAAGAATAGTAAAGGAGTTCGTGAAGGTTTAAGAATAAAAGTTCCTGGATCAAAATATTTTAGAAGATGTAAATATTTAAAAAATAAAGAGAATTTAGATTTACATTATTCTCTAGATGATATTATAGAGCGAATAAGAAATAATAATGTTGATGAATTGGATCCAAGTATAGCAAATGTTATAAATACTAAACCTGAAGGTAAAAAACAAAAAGAAATTAAGAATATTTTTTATGATAACGCCAATATTAAAACAAAATATAATCAAAGTGATTTTTATACAATGTCTAAACAGCAAAAATATATTTATTTTAAATCTAAAGAGATACAAAATACACTCGATCGTATTGCTACATCATCTGATACTTTTAATGATGTATTAAATCTGTCTAATTTGAAAGATATAAGACGACAGATTTCTAAAGAGTTAAGAAGCATTAACGAAAAAATAAAGATGTTTGAAAATAAATATGATGAGCTTATGGAACAAGTAATGGAAGGAATAATTGATGCAACAGATGATGAAATTGAAAAATTTGTTGGGGAAAATATAACTCCTTTAAGACAAGAAAAGTTCAAATTAAAAATTGAACATAAAAATATAAGCAAACGAATTAATAAAGCAGAAAAAAATACAGAACTATATAAATAGAAGAAGATAAAATATAGTAATTTAACTAAAGCAAAAGAATAAATATGTTGATTTAAAAATTAATTATATAAACATAAATAAATCAGAATATTAATGTAGGTGGTAATTTTGCCACCTTTTAAATTGGAGGAAAAATGGAACAACTAATATTATTAATTATTTCCTTTTGTTTAGGACTCTGGCAAGGGTTAAAAAAAAGGAATAAGAAAAATCAAAAAAAAATTAATGATCTTCAAAGTGAATTAGCTTTAGCAAAAGATAAGATACAAAAACTTGAGCGTATAAATAGAATAGAACAGTATTCCAATAACTCTACTGTAAAAGCAAAGAGAGAAAAACTGGAAACTGATTTAATGACGTATATAACAAGTAGTAATCAAAATTATAAATATCTACTTCATACATCTACATTACTAGATTTTATTTTTGAAATAAATGATTCTAATGATATTATTGGCCACTATATAAATTCTAGAGAATTGCTTGCTATTGTTGATGATTATATAAAACAAGAACCAATTGACATAATAGTAACCTATAAAAATACAAAAAAATTTGTTAACTGCAACATATTATTTGATAATTTTAAATCATTTCTTTATGACTTTAATATTGATGAATATTTAGTAACAAATAGTGAATTTTTAGAAGTAAGTAAATTTATTCTGTTTGATTTTGAATAGAAAGATATGTAGCTTTATAGAGTCGAAAAAGGTGGATAAAGTATATATGAATAATGGTATAGTGACGAATTTTTTAGAATCTAAGATACACTTTAATCTTATAAACAAAGGATATGTGCTATATAACTATAATATTCCAATAAGTAATTTAGAAAATATATGTAAAAAATTAAAGGAAAATGGTTATCGTATTTTAAAAGTACGTTATGGATCAAGCTTTTCAATCTATTGTAAAAAAGCCTATTGCCATAAATTAACAAGAAAAAGTTATTAATTACAACAATGTTATCTAAAATAACATCTTTTTAGATATTATATTTTTGGGTAGTGAGCATATGGATATTGGAGATAGATTAAGAGAATTGCGTAAAGAAAGAAGGCTAACACAGAATGATGTAGAAACTCTAACTGGTATAAAAAGGTCATCACTTGCTTTATATGAGTTAGGTGCACAAACACCACCGATAGATAAACTAATTAAATTAGCTTATTTATATAATGTCAGCTTAGATTATCTTTGTGGTATCGATAATCGTACAGTAAGAACTAAATCAAGAAAAAGTGAAGTTTAGATACTGTTTATATGAAAGCGTGTATTGCTCTTTTAGTAAACAGTATTTTATTTTGAAGGGAGGATGTATGAAAATGGTTAATTTAAAAAAATATTTAGATATTGAAAATAAAAAAATTTTTACAAGTATTTTAATAATAACATTGACTTTGGCAAGTACACTAAGTATATATGCATTTACTAGGGATACACTACCAAATTTTATTTTAAAAGATAAGAAAACAATAAAATTAGAATATGGAGAAAAATATTCTGTAAATGGTATGAAGTTATTGAATACAAAAGGTATGGATGATGAAGATAAAAAAATACTAAAAAATGGATTAAGAATAAAATCAAATTTTAAATATGAGAATGGAAAAGATTTTCCAGCAGTAGGGGAGTATGAGATTACAATGTTTTTTAATGATGAAACGCTTGTAAAAAAAGTTAAAGTAGCAGATACTACAGCTCCAGAACTTAGTACAGAATATAGTAGTGTTGATATTGTAAAAGCAACTAATTTAACAACATATGATTTTGCTAGTTTATTTAGTGTAACAGATCTTTCATTAGTGGAAACAGTATATGACAGTAATGCAATTGACAGCAATACTATAGGAACGTATATGTTAAAAGTTACTGCTAAAGATAGTTCTGGTAATGAAACTACCAAAGAAATGACAGTTAATATAACTGAAGCTACAAATGAAAATCAAGAATTAGTGACAGAGACTATTATTAATGATGATGGAACAAAATCTATTCATAATACATTACGAGATAAAGCAGTAGCTCAGGAAAATACAGTAAATGACAAAAGTGGTTCTAGTTTTAATAAAGGAAACAGATCAAATAAAAAAGGATCTACAGGTTCATCAAGTAGCAGTAGCAATAGTAGTGGAGTAAAACAAAGTTTTGTTGCTAATATGAGCATATCTAATCAAACAACACAAGCCATTACAGTTGTAGGTAGTGGTGGTAGCTATGCTATATTAACATTACATACTAAACAAAATGGTATTTGGACAGAGATACTTTCTTGTAATGCAAGAGTAGGTAAAAACGGTATAACAAGCAATAAACGAGAAGGGGATACTAAGACACCAACTGGAATTTATTCTTTTGGACAGGCGTTTGGTGTAGCAAGTAATCCAGGTATTTCTAGAAATTGGCTTACAGTTAATAACAATCATTATTGGGTTGATGATTCGAATTCACAGTATTACAACAAATTAGTTGATGCAAATCAAACTGGAATTCAATGGAGTTCTGCAGAGCATCTTGCAAGTTATGGAACTGCTTATAAATATGCTATAGCGGTTAATTACAATACTGCTTGTACACCAGGCGCTGGATCAGCAATATTTTTACACTGTTCAAGTGGAGGACCTACAGCTGGATGTATTAGTATAAGTGAATCTAATATGATTAAGATTTTACAGAATTTGCAAAATGATGCACTTATTGGAATTTATTTAAATTCAAATAATTTGTATTAAATATGGAAGGATTAAAAAGATGAATTATAAAATTTCAATGTCATAGATACATTAAAAGTAATTGCAATAAATAGTATTAGCAGTATGTTTATATATTTATTTGCACTAGTAATAATTATAGTTTTAGTTATAATATTTTTAAAACTATTAGAAAGACATGTAAATGGATTTTATAATGTATTGATGGTACATAGATAATAATATCTATTATATTTCAATATAAAAATTAAAGAGGTGGCAAATTTGCCACCTTAAAATATAATATGGAGAGGGAATAATTGTGTATATAATTGGGAAATTATTTAAATATTTATTGTTAAAGCCATTAGCCCTTATTTTATACTTTATTATGAAAGTTATAGAGTATTTAGGAACGGGAATATTGGCACTAGCATTTTTAATTTCACATTTACTAAAAATAATGGTAGGGATTTATGTATTAGGTATTTTATTTGGGAAAATCATGGATGATTATAGATATGTTACAGCAATTTGTGGGGCAGTTGTTGGAGTATTGCTAAATACGATTATAAAAGGTGTTTTATATATTGTTTATTTGATAATTTATTTTTTAGAAGATTATCTATTTTATTAATCTGTATAGGTGTAGAAAAAAAGGCTGTATTTTTGCATTAACAAGTATGTTATTATTAAAATGTAAAAAAATGAAGGGGATGAGGTAAATGAGGATAAAGGAAATGTTTAACACAAAGAAAAAAGTTATTATAGGGAGTATTTTATTAGGAATAGTTATAATTAGTACTGGTGCAATTTATGCTTTAACAAGATCACAACCAGAATTATTGGTATTAAAGAGAAAAGAGATTACTGTAGAATATGGTCAGCCAATATCTACAGATCCTAAAGATTATTTAAATTTTGATGAAATAGATAGTAAGAAAAAGACAGAAATTTTAAAAAATACAAAATTTAAGTCTAATATAATCAACGAAGTTGAAATTATTACTAATGAAGATGATACAACAAGTGAAAAGGATAAAGGGTATGCAAAAGTCGGTAACTATGAAATAATTTTAACTTATAAAAATGAAAATGAAACTGTAAAAGTTAAAGTAAGAGATACAGTTGCTCCAGAGCTAACTGTCCCTGAAAGAGTAGAGATTATTTGGGGAACAGATTTGGCATCATATGATTTTAAATCATTAATGATTGCTACAGATTTAGCAATTATGTCAGATTTTATTTTTGATACAAGTATAATAGATGTAAATGTTCCAGGAGAATATAGTGCAAAAGTCAGTATTGAAGATGCTAGTAAAAATAAAACAGAAAAAGAATTTAGGGTTATTGTTGTTGCCCCTGCTTCTGATCCAAATGTAGAAATAACTAGTGAAGTTCAAACAGATCCTGTTACCAGGCAGAAAAAAACAGTTGTAACACCAAAACAGAATACAACTACTAATAATACATCAAATTCTAGTAGTTCAAATAACAGTGATACTACTTCTAGTGGAAATAATAACAATGGATCATCAAATGGAAGTAGTTCAGGAAGTTCGTCAGGAGAGACTCCGCCACCTACCCCTCCTGAAAAAATCAAATATTATTGGGCGAAATGTGGGTGCGGATATTATATTGAATCAACTGTATCTATAAATGATGTTAAAAACAAACTGTTTTCTGCAGGACATGGGAATGGTAATAATGGACTTTCAGATAATGGAGATTGCTATCATTATAATTATGGTGCATATGAAAAGTAAACTATGTTAATATCATTTTAATTAATTATATAAAACTAAAAATAAAAGATGGAACTTGTGATCCATCTTTTATTTTTTATCAGTAAAGAAAGGAACGTTATATGAAAATTAAAAATAAATTTAGGTATTTGAAACGAAGGTGACAGTTGTCACCTTTTATTATACTTTGGTATTCTACTGCGATTAGATATAAAAACCAATATTAGAGAAGATATACAATAAAATCTTAATTACATAAACTTGCATTGGCAATTTTTTATTCGAATAAAAGAATTATTTTTAAATTAAGAAATTAAGGAGTGTATAAACACATGAAAATTAAAAAAAATAATAAACTAATTATAGTGCTTATGATGATATTTTCTATAGCGTTTACATCGCTAAATTTAAATTCTGTAAACGCTTGGGATGAAACTATTCCTCATGAGTTTACAAGAGTAAAAAATATCAAGTATCCTGAGTGGTGGGGAAGAAAAATCCCTGGTTTGAAAGGATGGAGTACCTATTCTACTAAGTATAATGGCAAGTGGGCTTACTGTTTGGAATCAAGCAAGAATTCGCCACAAAACGGGAACTATACAGCAGAGGTTATTGAAAATAACTCCGCTGTAAGAAAATTGTTGTACTATGGTTATGGAGGTCCCGCAGCGTGGGGACAATTCGCTGATAACTACGATTTAAAAAATGCTATTTGTCCAGATGATACTTATCTTACTAACGATGATGTGAAATACTTATTGACTCATATATTTTTGTCAGGAGCATATGCTGGTGATTGGAATGGTTTTAATGAAGAGTTATTCAATCAATATTTTGGAGGTACATATGGTACAAATATCATGAATATTTATAGAGATATTTGTAATTTACCTGAACCAGGTTATACTAAATTCAATCCAGGAAGTGCAGGTGGATTTAGAGCTGAATTTGAGGCACGTTTTGATAAAAATACAAAACAACAAATTACAAATGTTGTTACTTTAGAAGGCAATAGTAATTCAACTGTTAATATCTCTTTACCAAATAATGTAACAATTAACATTATTAATGGCATTACACAAACTGGTGGATCTACGACTGTTCATGGTAACCAGAGTTTTTATTTTACAGCGCCTTGTAATGGCTCACCTGACGATATGCCTATTACAGATGTAACAGGACAAAACTGTGAAAAATTTACTGCTTTAGCTATTCATACTGGTTCAAATACAACACAGACAGAAGGGAGTTGGGATTGGGATCCAGATGGTAGTCATTTATATTTAAAAATTAATTGGATGGATTTTGGGAAAATTGAGATTACTAAAACCAATACTAATACAGATTTAATAAATGGGGCAATATTTAATTTGAAATCAGTATCATATGATGGATATTCTGAAAATATTACCATTGCTGATGGTAAATTATTAGTTGAATATTTACCAGTGGGTACTTATGAGTTAAAAGAAATATTTGCTCCTGATGGATATTTACTAAATGAAACAGTATATACATTAACAGTTGCAAAAGACCAAACAACGACACAAACAATTATAAATGAGGAACCAACTGGTTCAATTGATTTAACAAAAGAAATAAATACAGACCAAACTAATGGTATGTTAGGTGAAGCTTATTTTCAAGGAAATGAATATATGCTTAAAGCTAAAGAAAAAATTACTAATAAAGCAGGTACAGTAACTTATTTTGAAAAAGATGCTATTGTTAATACGCAAATAACAGACAATGAAGGTAGACTAAAATTTGATGATTTACATGTTGGTAAATATTATATTGAAGAATCTAAATCTAATGAAACATTAGTGTTAAATCCAAATGATATTGATGTAAGTATCGATTATGAGGGTCAAACAGTTTCTAAAATCTTGCACTCGACAAACACAGATAATCGTGTCAATATGCAAAAAATAAAGATTTTTAAAGCTGGTGAAAAAGATACGGAATCTGGAATTATCGCAGGACTCGCTGATGCTGAGTTTACTTTTAAATTAAAAAGTGAAGTAGATCAGACAGGTTGGGAACAGGCAACAACTTATGATGTCATAACAACTGATAAAAATGGTAATGCATATACTAAATATTTACCTTATGGTACATATTTGGTTAAGGAAACAATAACACCCAAAGATTATATTACTGCCCCAGATTTTACTGTATCTGTAACTAAAGACTATACTGAATATCCTGATATCGAACAAATTAAAATTATTAATATTAACAATCGTCCTTACACAAGTCAAATAAAGCTTGTAAAAAAAGATTTAGATAGTGGTAAAACTGTTATTTTAAATAGCACAACATTTAAAATAAAAGCACGAGAGGATATAATATCTAATGGTAAAATTTTATATCATGCAGGAGATACAATTAAACAAAAAATTAGTGGAACAACTTATGATAGTTTTACTACTAATGCTAATAATTTAATCGTACCTGATGGCTCATTTAACATTGATAATGATTTAGGAACAATAGTGCTGCCATTACAACTAGATGCAGGTAAATATTATATTGATGAAGTTAAGACACCAACAGGATATTTAGCATTAGAATCACGGGTTGATTTTGATGTTGAAAACATTCGTGATTATAATAAAGATCCTGATGGTGATCCAATCTTAGAGATTGTTATTAAGAATGATAAACCTGTTGGACAATTAATCATTAATAAATCAATTGAATTAAATAATGATGCTGATTTATCTTTAGTTAAAATTGATGATTTAAGTAGTGTTAAATTTAGATTAACAGCTAAAGAAGATATATTTGATATGGCTGATGGTGATATTATTTATGCTAAAGAAGCAACAGTTGGAGAATATAATTTATCTGAAGATGGTAAATTAATAGTGTCTGATCTACCAATGGGAAATTATGAATTACAGGAAATTAGTACGCTTGATGGATTGGTGTTAGATGGAACGAAATATGAAGTTAAATTTATACAAACTGATCTTACTACTAAAATATACACTGTAACACAAAATCTCGTTAACTATCCAACTGAAATAGAGGTTAGTAAAACAGATGTGAATGGCGAAAATGAGCTTGAAGGCGCTGAAATGATGGTTTTTGATAAAAATGGAGATATTATAGACCAATGGATTTCTACTGGAAAAACACATATTATTGAAGGTCTATTAGTAAATGAGACATATACTCTAAGAGAAGATTTAGCTCCATTAGGTTATGTTAAAGCAAATGATATTTCCTTTGTTGTGAAAAATACAACTGATTCACAAAAAATACATATGATTGATAAAGTTTTAGAAGTTAGCAAAACAGATATTTCAGGAAAAGGATTAGAGGGAGCGACTTTACAAATTGTTTCTACAAAAACAAAAAATATAGTTGATCAATGGATAACAGATGAAACAGGAAAACATGATGTCAATAGTTTACAAGTTGGCGAGACTTATATTTTAAGAGAAGTAAGTGCACCAAAAGGGTATGCTAAAGCCAAAGAAATAAAATTTACTGTTGAAGATAATGACCAAAATCAATCTTTAACAATGAAAGATAAACAAGTGGAAATTTCAAAAGTTGATATATCAGGGAATCAAGTTATTGGTTCAAAACTAGAGATTAGAGATGAACAAGGTAATGTTGTAGATAAATGGATAAATAATGGTAATAAGCACTTTGCTGAAAATTTATCTGAAAACAATAGTTACACATTATATGAGATATATGCACCAGGTGGATATGTTTTAGCAAAACCAATAGAATTTGAAGTGACTACAGAAAAAGAAAATCAAACAATTGAAATGATTGATACGATTGCTGAAGTATCAAAAGTTAATGAAAATGATAACTTGTTAAAGGGTGCTGAATTAGAAATTGTATCAACAAAGACAAAAAATGTTATTGATAGATGGACAACAGGACAACATATTTTTGATATTACAGATAATATCAAAACTGAATTAGAAGCTGGAAATACTGTAAGTGATATGATGATAAGTGAAGGTGATTCATCAACATTGTATAAAATTACTGCAAATGCTGAAAGTGGTGATTATACATTGATGTTACAAGCAAATGGTGAAACATCTTATTATAATGTTGACATTGAAGGTAATGAAACAACACATTTAGTACATGGTTTAGTATCAGGACAAGAATATATCTTAAGAGAAGTAGAAGCACCTAGCGGATATGCAACAGCTAAAGAACAAATATTTAAAGTTTGTGAAGATGAAGACATCACTTTAACAATGGTAGATCAAATCACAAAAGTTGAAGTATCTAAACAGGATATTACAACACAAAGGGAATTAGAAGGTGCTGAACTAGAAGTCAGAGATGAAAAAGGAAATGTTGTTGATTCTTGGACATCAGAAAAAGAAGTCCATATGATTCAAGGATTAGAAGTTGGAAAGACGTATACATTGGTAGAAATAATCGCACCTAAAAATTATAAAGTTGCACAATCAATTAATTTTACTATCCAAGATACAGGAGATATTCAGCAAATAATCATGTACGATGAATTAATGCCAATTGCTAAAGTAAAGACTGGGGATGATATTTCTATTAATAATTATTTATGTCTTGGTTATGTTGCGTTGCTAGGTATTGTAATTACTTTATTTGTTAGAAAGAAAGAAGTTAGTCAATAGGAGGTTAAAGGTGGCAGATTTGCCACCTTTAATTTATTATGAAAAAAATTATTTTAATAGTTTTTATTTCTTTGTTTATTTCTGGATGTAGTAACGAAACAGATTATACTGTTACCTTTTCAAAAGAAATGATTTTAGACTTAAATTCTAATGACTATCCTATTTCATTAATTTCAAAAATTAATGATGAAGAGATAAATAAAGAGGATGTCATTGATAATAAAAAAATAATTTATAAAAATTTTGTAATTGAATGTAATGATAAAATTGATACTTCTGTTGCTGGTGTTTATGAAATTTCATACAAAACAAATAGAGTAAATGAACAATTGATTAAGAAAAAAGTATATATTAAAGATATTTCAAAACCAATAGTAAAACTGCTAGTAAAAAAAATAGAAAAATATACAGATGAAATTGATAATATTAACTGGCTTGAATACTTTGAGGTGAGTGATAATAGTGGTACAAATGATCTTGATTACTATATAGATACAAGAGATATTAAACAAATACCTGGTATTTATACAGTAAAGTTTACGGTGGAGGATAGTAGTGGAAATAACACTACTAAAAAAATTAAGATTATATTAATTGATCGACCAGTAGAAAATAATCAAGAGTTTATCCAAGATGAAATTCAAGAAAAAAGTAATAAAAAAAATGAAATAAGGAGTGATATAAAGAAAGATAGTAATGAATTAAATGAAATTAATGGGAAAAAGCAGGATGTTAGCATCTATAATAAGTTTTTCAGTGGCAATTCTATTGAAGCTTATAATCAGGCAATTACATACGCTGAAAGTATATTTAACAATGGAAAAGCAAATGGTTATAGTGTTAATCCTACTGGTGAAGGATTTCAAGTTGATTTTAGATAGGTGGCAATTTTGCCACCTTTATTGATATGTAACGAAAGGTAAAAATTATATGAATGAAGAAACAATTCGATTACTTATGATGTATTATAGAAAATTAAAGATTGAATATAATGAAATTTATAATGTATATGAATTTCATGATAAAAATGACAATGTTGCTTTAGTATTAAATCCTAACGAGGTTCAAAGTATTCTTGATAAGAATAATAATGAACACGACTATAGAAAAAAATTAGCTAACTTAACTGATAAGGAGTTAAATAGGGAAGCCATATATATTATTGAAAAATATTTTGATTTAGGGGATGATCTAAACGGTAATAATTTGAATTATCGTGACTTGGAATTAGCTTTAATGATAGGTAGGGATTTAGATGGTGTAGATATTCCAGGAGATACTCCTGAAGAAAGAGCTCCTATAAAGAAAGAAGAAAAAAATTATGAAAAATGAAATTGAAATTAAAGCTAAAAAATATCATTTATATATTGCAATGGTAATAGTAGCTATATGGATCTTTGCTGTTATTATTAGTTATACACCATTAGTTCGAAACTATTGGATTAATTTTACAGTTCTTTTAATCCTTCAAAATACAGTTAATTTTATTTTTATAGTTGCTATATTGATCATATTTTATATTATTGAGAAAAAGCTTATTCAACAAAAAATAAATAACTATGAAAGAAGGCTTGGCAAGCATAAATGAAGAGTGAACAGGAAATTAAAAATTTAAGTCAAATAGGAATTAGAATGATTTTTAGTATGACAAGTGATTTTACTAACCAATTGAGAAGTGGTTTGAATACATTATGGAATTGGTCAAAGACACATAGCTATAAAGATGTAAAAGGGAAGAAATTTAAGAATAAAGAACAGTTTATTCTTAAATCAAAAACTACTAATAGAAATGTTGAATTTGCTAAAGATGTTATTAGAAATAATGATAAACAAATAAAGATTTTTCTTAAGTTATGTAAAAATAGAGGTGTTGATGTCTATCTTGAGAAATGTCCTAAAAATATAGATGATCTTGTTGAAAAATATAATAAAGATAAAGATCAGTTAACGCTTAAAGAGCAAGAATATATAAATGCATTTTGCAAATTAGAACAGAATAAAGTTGTTGAAACTTATCAGGACAGTGTAAGTGTTATGTTTAAATCTAGTGATTTAAACATTGTAAATGATATTGCTAGGGATACAGAACAAAAATGCATGGATCTAAGAAGACGTAAGCTAAAAGCAAAACAAAAGGCAGATAAATTAATTAATAGAAACCAAAAAGAAAAAGCAATATTAAGATAAAGGAGGAGCGTAATATGGAAGATGCTATTATCATTATTGTTATAGTTGCTATAGGTTTTACAGTTATTGGATTTAAAGAATTAAAAAAAATAACAAAGGGCAAAGATAAGCATGAAAAAAATTAGAGTATTTGTAGGATTAGAGGGAACTTTGGCTAAATTTAAAAAGATAAAAAAAATAGAAGATATATTTATGGATGATTACTTTAAATATATTTGTCCATATGAAAGTATGATAGAGGCCCTTAAAGAATTAGTAAAGGAGGAAATGGATGTATATATTATTTCATCTGTTCTTAATGAAGGATCTAAGGATAAAATAAATAAATGGCTTGATTCTCAAATTCCTGAGATTCCCATTGAAAAAAGAATTTATATTAATTATGGAAAATCAAAAAATACAGTTTGTCATAGTACATATGATTTTTTAATAGATAATTCTAGCAACACACTTAGTGAGTGGAAAAAAATTGGAAATGTGATAAAAACCGTCAATGAGGATTGTAGCGAACAATGGGATGGTTACAAAATTTATTGTAACAGTGATCCTTTGCAAATTGTGGCAAGTATAAAAGCAATTATTCTAGAAACTATTTTAGTATATTATCCAATTTGAGAAGAGGTATAATTTGAAATTATTAGAATTTTTGAAGAAAAATAAGTTTATAGTTTTTCTAGGAATATGCGCTTTTTTAATTGGCAATCGTTTATCACTGTATTATCAATTTTTATGTTCACAGGGTAAAGAATTTCCAATATTTGAAACATTAAATGGAGTAATAGAAAGCTATTCATTTTCAATTTTAGGAATATCTATTGGAATAGATGTTTTTTCAATATTGTGGGGCTTATTGGGTATATGCATAGTAATACTTACTGTGTTGTATTATAAATCATCAAGACGAAACTATCGAGAAGGTGAGGAACATGGTTCGGCTCGTTATGGTGATATAAAAAATGAGGGGGAACCTTTAAAAGATATAAATGAAAATAATAACATTATTCTTTCACAGAATATACAATTATCAATGGATACACGCTTAACCTTTTTAAATAATAATGTGTGTATTGTTGGTGGTTCAGGTTCTGGAAAGACATTTTATTTTAATGAGCCTAATGTATTAAATATGTCATGTAATTATATAATTACTGATCCAAAATTATCTTTGCTTCCAGAAGTTGGTAAAGCATTTCTTCAAAATGATTATGATATGAAAATCTTGGATTTAATTCATATTGACAATAGTATGCATTATAATCCATTGAAGTATATAAACAAACCTCTTGATGTTTATAAATTTATAAATAATCTTGTTGCAAATACAAATGATAAAAACACCAATTCAACTGCTGATCCGTTTTTTGAAAAAGCAGAAATAACCTTTTTATCAGCAGTAACTTTTTTTATTATGGCAGTTGCTAGTCCTGAGGAGCAAAATATATCTAGTATTATGGAGTTACTAGATTTGGCTGAAGCTTCTGAAGAAGATGAAAATATGAAGTCACCACTTGATTTCATGTTTGAAGAATTGGATGAGGAAAATAAGATGTTAATGAATGAAATGGGAGAGAGTAGTTATTTGTATAAAAACGGTTATGCTTACTTAGCTTGTCTTCAATATAATTTGTTTAAAAAAGCGGCTGGTAAAACAGCTAAAAGTGTGCTTATATCTGTAGGTGTACGAATGTCAATTTTTAATTTACCAGAAATGCATATGTTGCTTGATGATGATACGATTGATTTATACACAATTGGAAATCCTAAGAAAGATTGTCAAGGAACTTTGAAAAAAACAGTAATGTTTATAGGTGTGTCAGATTCAGATACAACACTTAATTTTATTGCTGCGATAATGTATCAGCAACTTTTTGATTTGTTGTATATTCAGGCAGATTCAACAAGTGAACATAAATTACCTATTCATACCAGATTCATGTTAGATGAATTTGCAAACATTGGTAAAATTCCTGATTTTGATATTAAAATAGCAACAATGCGTTCACGTGAAATCTCAGTTAATGTTATTCTTCAGGATTTAGCACAACTTAAAAAATTATAAGGAATCTTGGGAAACGGTTTTTGGATGTTGTGATACAACATTGTTTTTGGGTGGAAAAGATTATTCAACCTGGGAATATCTGTCAAAGATGATAGGTAATGCCACGTATGATTATTTAAACATTTCTGAAACTAAGGGAAGTAATTCCAGTGTTTCAAAATCTAATAATTTAATTCAACGACCATTAATTGATCCAGCTGAAATGGGAAGGTTAGGTCGTGATGAATGTTTAGTAATGATAAGAGGACAACATGTTTTTAGAGATAAAAAATTTAATCCTTTAAATCATAGAAATTTTAATTTGACTGCAAATGCTGATTCAAAAAATCTTTTATCAGATGATGAAATTATTCATATTTTAGATTCAGCAAAGTTACAAAATGATGAAAGTAACGAAGAAATATTAGAATTAACAGAAAATCAACTTTTTGATTTAAACATCGACTTCGACGATATAATAACAGTTGATTGTCGTTAAATTTTAATAGAAAGGAACACTTAAAGTAGTGTTAGGTATATATTAATGGAAGCATTTAATCAGGTTTTAGATATTACTCAAAAAGGTATTTTAGCTTTTGGAGTATTTTGGATAGTATGGGGATTGATTGTTTTAGCAACAGGTTTAAAGGATAAAACTGCTCCTGATATTAAACAGGGAATTGGGCAAATTGTAGGTGGAGCAATGGTTGTTACTGCTGCTGGATTAATTAGTTTAATAACATTTTAAGGTGGCAAAATTGCCACCTTTTAGATCGGAGGTGTGAAAGATGATATATGTTCCAGTTCCAAAAGAAATAAAAGAATACGAAAAGAAAATCTTTAAAAATTTAACTTTGCGTCAGCTTGTATGGCTTATTATTGGAGTTGGTTTAGCAATAATTATTTATTTGCTACTAATTCCTTTTTTTAGTAGTGATATTCTGTCATATATTATTATGACGATTGTCATCCCTTGTTTTTTATGTGGATTTGTTAAAATTCAGGATATACCATTTGATATTTATATTAATATTGTTTTGTTTAATACATTACATATCCAAAAATTACTTTATGATAATGAAATTCGTTTTTTTAGAAAGGGGGATAAATGTAGTGATTTTAAAAAGAAAAAGAGAACAAAAAGAAACAAAATCAAAGAAACCATCTAATCGTTCTGTTCGAAAAATTAAAAGAACTACGCAAAATGCAATTACCTATGAAGCAATGATGCAAGATGGTATTTGTTATTTAGGTGATGATCTCTATAGTGCCTCAATACAATTTACAGATGTTAATTATCAAATTGCACGTCAGGAAGATCAAGAATCAATTTGGTTAAAATATATGGAGATTCTTAATTCATTAGGTACAGAGACAGGAATACAGTTATTAATACATAATCATCAGGTAGATAAAGAAGATTTTGAAGAACAAATTATGATGAAAGACAAGGGTGATGAATTTGATGAGGATAGAAGAAACTTTAATAGGGTAATTAAAAATAATTTATCAAAAGGAACAAATAATATTAAAACTGATAAAATGTTTATATTCACATCAAAAAATGAAAATATTGATGAAGCTAAAAAAGATCTTCAATATCAAACACAAGAATTTCAGGAAAAATTTAAAGAATTAGGTTGTAATGTAAATGTTATGAATGGAAAAGACCGTTTGGAACAAATTTATACAATATTTAATCCTGGTGGTAAATTCTTTTTTGATTACTCAAATGTTAATCCAACATTTATAACAAAAGATGCTATAGCTCCCACATCTTTTAATTTTTCTAAAAAAGATAGTTTTGAAATAGATAACAGATTTTGTAGAGTTTTATGGCTTAAAAATTATTCAACAGAAATGTCTGATAAATTTATAAATGATCTGACAAGAATTGAACATAATCTTGTTATTTCTTTTCATATGAAAACATTTCCTAGAGAAGATGAAATTCCTATGATTAAAACAAATATAGCAAGTATGGAAATGCAAAAAATGGAAGAACAAAGAAAAGCACTCAAAGATGGATATGACCCAGAAATGATTCCAGCTGAATTAAAGTATTCGTTAGAAAGTGCATATGAGTTGTTAGAAGATATACAACGTAGAAATCAAAGATTATTTATTTGTCAATTTTTTGTAATGATTAATGCAGAAAATGAAATAGAACTTGAAGAAATAACAAAAAAGGTTCTTACAAGGGCTAAAAAACATTCAACAGAGATGATAGCTTTAAATTATCAGCAAGAAAGATGTATGAATGCATGCCTACCATTAGGTAAAACTGATGTTTATGCAGGTCCAGGTGGCAAAGGAAGAACTTTAACTACACCAGTTTGCGGTGCTATGATCCCTTTTACGAGTCAGGAGCTAATGCAACCTAGTGCTTCCAGTTGCTATTATGGAATGAACCCTACAACTAATAATTTGATTTTTACGAGTAGGAAATTATTACCAAATGCGAGTGGCTGGTATTTAGCAAAACCACGATCTGGGAAAAGTTTTGCAGTTAAAAGGGAAATTGTTCAACTGTTGTTGAATACTGATGATGATATTATTGTTATTGATCCTGAGAACGAATATGAGGAGTTATGTTGCAGGTATAAAGGTACAAATAATAAAGTTGATTCACAAAGTAAGATGTATTTTAATCTTCTAGAAGGTGATATTACGGATCCTGTTTTTATAAGTGAAAAAGCAGATTTTATGCAATCTTTCATGGCAAATATTTTAGGGTATGATGTTTTAGAGGCAAAACAAAAATCTGTAGTTGATAGAAGTCTAAGAATTACATTTGCAACTTATGAACAGGCATTAAATGAATACAAACAAAAGATTCAAGATGGTTTGACTATAGAACCTCCACCTTTTCCTACATTAGATGATTTTGCAATTGTTTTAAAAGGGCAACCTGAAAAAACAGCTCAAGATATGTATGAATCACTTGGGATTTATATTAAAGATGGAACATACAATATGTTTTCAAAAACATCTACAGATAATATATATAATCGTTTTACAAATTTTGCTATTAAAGATCTAAGTGAAGGTCTTAAATCTTTGGCAATGATGGTTATTTTAGAAACTTTATGGGTAAGAGTAAAGAAAAATTTTCTTGAAGGTAAGCGTACATGGATATATATAGATGAAATTTATTTGTTGTTCTTTAATCGGTATTGTGTTGAATTTTTTTATATTTTATGGAAACGTGCTCCTAAATATGGTGCTATCCTAACTGGAATCACACAAAATGTTGAGGACTTAATACATGACGAAAAAATTAGGACAATGCTAGCAAACTCTAATTTTATTGTAATGTTGGATCAGGCTTCAACAGATCGAGATGAGCTTGCAGATATATTGAATTTATCAAATCAAATGCTTTCTTCAATTACAAATGCAAAAAGGGGTAGTGGTCTTATGCTTTGTGGAAATGCAATCATACCATTTAAAGACGATTTTCCAAAAAATAATCCAATTTATGAAGTTCTTACAAGCGATTTTGATGAAAGAACTGCTATTAGAAAGAAAATGGAGAATTTAAATGTGTAATGGTGGTAATTTTGCCACCATTTTATTAAAAGGAAAGTTATGTCATACAATAACAGAAAGGTAAAAGCAAAATATAGAACTGCACATAAGGCAGTGCATAACACAAATTCTATTCATATATATAGTAAACAAAAACCTAAACATCGTACTTTACAAACAACTGGAAGACTAATTGTTGAAAGAACACCAGATTTATATGATAAAGCTCATGGAGATAGTTCAGCGCATTTTACTAAAGCATTAATTGGTAATCAATTCATGGTTGTTAGGAATACTAAAAGAATTGGAAAATCAGGATTGGATTTTATTAGAAAGCATAAAGTGAATTTTTATCGTAGACATAATCTTAATTTTTTAGCAAAAAGAAATGAGAAGAAAATTAACCCTAAAGGACAGTTTTCATTAAAACAGTCAATAAGACAGACTGTATCAAATCAAAGTCGAAAGGGAATTAACACTATTGCTTATAATGAAGATGTGGGAACTAAAGCTACTGGAAAAATCATTAAAGGGAGCTGGGCAACTTTAAAATATAGAAAACAGGCACAAAAAGCGGTAGTTAATGTTGCTAGATTTATTAAATCACTAATAATCGGAATAGTTAGTTTTGTTACTAGTATACCAGCAATTATTGCAGGTATTGTTACATCAATACCTGCGATAATTATATTGGTTGTTATATGTGTAATTATGAGTATCTTTTCCAGTTACAATTTTTATGGACGGGTTGATGGTTTGTTTGAATACAAAGATATGCTTGAACAAAAATACAATGTTAATATCAATATTATTGATATGATGTCAATTACTTATGCTTTGGATTGGTATGAAGGTAGTTATGAAATGTATGATCGGCTATGTGCTTATATATATTGTGTAAAGTCACATGAGGATACTGATTTTGAAACAGCATTGGAACGTGTATTTAGAAACAATAATCCTGCTCTTAATATTTTAAATACAGAAGAATGGGGTATTGATACAAATATATATGCTATAGGTACTTATAGTTATGATTATCAAAAAAAAGTTAATAAAGAATGGTATTTTGATATTTTTCCAACGTATTTTAAATTACATGTAGGTAGTGAACGAGAAAGTTACGGTTTTGATAGTAATATAGAGAGTTTGAAGGAAAAAGCACGTTCATCAAAAGATTATAATTCAAAGATTTATAGTGATTATATAAACGAGCTTTCTGGATTTAAATATGGTGACTTAAATACTGGTACTACAATCGAAAAGGCAAGGTATTTATATCCTAGTGGTGTTCCAAAAAATAAAGAGGAGGCAGAAATGTATATGATCAATCTACAGGTACCTATATTAAACAAAGAAGGAAATCCAGGGGTCGCTACGGTTAAAGTACATAAAGCGCTTGCTAGTACAGTTTTAAAAATATATCAAGAAATGGTAGATATAGGATTTAGAGCATATGATAATACATGTGGTGGAACATGGCGAGAGATAGCAGGCGGAAACGGTGCTATTTCAAATCATTCTTTTGGTCTAGCTTTTGATATTAATGTTAAAGAAAATCCGCAAATTGGAAGTGGTGGATATGATACAGGCTCAGCAAATGATTATGATGCAACAGGTGCTAATCATTTGTCTATTACACAGGAAGTCGCTAATATTTGGATAAAATATGGATTTAGATGGGGTGGTAATTATAAAAATAAAAAGGATTACATGCATCTAGAGTATATTCATGGTGCATTGATTCCTGGAAAAAAATACTAGGTGGCAAAATTGCCACCTTTTAGATTGGAGGTATTTTATGTTTGAATGGCTAGAAGAAGGAATTTCAGAGTTTATTATTAATATTTTTTCATCAATGTTTACAAATTTTTCATCTGTATATAATACTGCTATCATGTCTCCAAGTGCTTTTAATAAAGAAATATGGGATGCGGTTGTATCATTTAATAAAAATGCAGTATTACCGATTGCATGGAGTATTTTATCATTGTTTCTTTTGTTAGAATTAGCCAGCTTATTTAAAAGAGCAGATGTAAAAGGAATGGAATGTATATATTGGATTTGTCAGATACTATTAAAAATTATGTTTTCAAAAATTATTATGGAAAATATGACGGTAATAATTGATGCTATATTTGAAATTTCAGCAGAAATTGTATCTAATTCATCATTTACAATATCTGAATTAGGCAATATTTCAGCATCAGAAATGGGGGATGCATTATCAAAATGCAGTACATTAACTTTGATGGGATATTTTATTACTTCTATGATATTAAGTTTTGGTGCTGGTATAGCCAGAATTCTTGCAGAAGTAATAGTTAAATTAAGATTTATTGAAATATATGTGTTTACTGGTGTGGCTGCGATTCCATTTGCTACACTAGCAAGTCAGGAATATGGTGTTATAGGTAAAAATTTTATTAAAAGGATGTGTGCTTTGGCATTGCACGTTATATTTATAGTTTTAGTTTTATATATGTATGGTCTTCTTATGAAAGGATCTATGCCTACAATAGATGCTAGCAATCCTATGAATGCATTGTATGAGGGGTTTGGGTATACAGTATTAGCAGTTATTGCCCTTTTTCAAACAGGATCGTGGTCAAAAAGTTTAATGGGAGTTTAAAAAGGTGTAGAAAAAAAGCCTATATTTTTGTAAATCATATTGTGAGACAATATACTTGAGAGTTAGGGAGTTTTCTTTTTGATGGGATTCCGCCTGATAAAAGTTTTATCCCTATCTCCCTCTCCTCATACCATGCATTTTGCATGGTGTTTTTTAATGTTTAATAAAAATATAAAGAAAGGTACAGAAAAAAATGAAAAAAAGGTTATTTGCAATTAATTTTAGCACAAAACAAAAGGGTGAAATTAGTGATCACCGAACATACAAGGATAAAGATGGTAATCCTTTAAAAATGTGTAAAGTCTATATACCATCAAAAGATTTTAGATCTGATATTTCTTTTGGTATAGATAAAAATGGTATTGATCGTGATGAACGTCGAGCTTATATAAATTTGCCAAATAATGCTGTTTTTGAGGATAAGGTAAGAGAGGGGAGGATGTATACTTATCTTGATGAAAAAAGACAATACAAGATTCACTTTGTAGGTCGTCCTACAGGTGAAGCACCATTAGATGGTAAAGTTCCTTTTGATAAACCTGAGCCAGTTATAGTGAGTGCTGAAGAACTAATGAAGCTTTACAGTAGGGAAAATCATGAGAAAGTTAAAGATGTAAAAGAAAGTGTTCCAGATAAAGAAAAAAATACAGAAATTATGGTTCGGTCTAAAACAGAAAGATAAAATATATGGATAAAGAATTTATTGAATATATTGAACAATTTGCTAAGGATAACGTATTTAATGATGATGTTAATATCAGAAGAAAATTTTTTAGATCATTAACACACTTTTTTTTAAATAATTATAAAATCGAGTGGTTTAATGTATTGAGTATATTAAGTAGCAACATAGAAGCTACTTATGTAAATACTGTTGAGAAATGGAATTTAATTGCGCTCGAAGATAATCGGTTGGAAATAAAAATAGTACCTAAATCAGGTACGAAAGCAAGTAAAGTATATATACCCAATTTAAATGGTTCAAAGTTAAAATGGCAAAAAGTTAACGTGTTTGATGTAAAACAAATGGTAAATCTTCATGATTATAATATTATTCCATCAATCAAAATTGCAGATGAATGTGGTGGGGATATTGTTGATATAGAGTATTATATTAATGTTTTGATTAGTCCAGATTTATTTTTTAATAATTATGTAAAGACTCAAAAAGATATTCTAAAAAAATATAGTTTTGAAGAATTAAAATATATAAAAGAAATAGTTTTTTATAGTCTGACTGGAGTGTGTAGATTTAATAATCAATTTGAATTTAACAGTAAGAAATTAAGTAATGATTTAGATATTTTGATTTTTATTCATGATATTTATATATTAATTCATTCTTTGCCCAAATATTTTTTGAACGAATTAACCAGAATTAAAAATACAGTTTATGAAGAAGAAAAGAAAGGGATGATTATTCAGCGTAGTTCTAGGAATTTAAAGCAAAGAATCAATGATGCTAAAATTTTAGCAATAATGGAAGGAAATTAAATAATGACTAATGAAGCAAAAATGTTGATTAATAGTTTTAATACACAATCTATATTTAGTGCAAATACAAATTTAAATAATATTCAGCCAAATAATAAATTTGAAGAGTTATTTTTGGAAGACGTATTTGATTCAATAAGAAAATTAGATTCAAAATCATTTGAAATGATAGTAAACAGTAATAAAAATGATTGCTATTTTTTTTATAAGGAGTGATTATTATAGCTTTTTCTAAAAAGTTGATTAACAATATTAAAACCAAAGTCAATATTGTTGATCTTGCAAATGAATATTTTGATGTAACTAAAAAGAATGGATATTTAGGAATTAAAAATGGAGCTTCTCAAAATGGTGATTTTAGTTCTATTGTTATTTATCCTGCTACTAATTCTTTTTTTAGAAATTCAAATCGTCATGGTGGGGATGTTATTAATTTTGTTATAGAAACCCAGATAGAAGGAATTAATAATTTTACTGATGCAGTGAATTTTTTGAAAAATAAAATTGATCCAAATTTTAAAATTGAACAACAGTATCAAAAAAAGAAATTATATTCAGATTTGAGTCGAGAAGAAAAAATTAACAAAATAAAAGATAGCCATGAAAGTCTTTTAAAGAATTTGAAAAAAGACAGCAATAATAGAAATGTTATTGCATATTTATTAAATACAAGAAAAATTGATAAAGCTATTGTTTATAATGAACTTAATAAAAAAAGAATATGTCAAGCAATTACTCCTAATGGATCAAAGGCAGTTGCCTTTATTGGATATAACTATGGGCTATTTTCAGCTGTTTCATTTAGAGGGATAAGTAGTAATTCAAAATTTAAAGGAGATTTAAAAGGGTGTAACTATGATATTGGCTGGCGGATTTATCCAGAACAGGATAATAAAAAAGTAATATTTGAAGACAGTAAAGTTTATTGCTTTGAAGGATATATAGATATGTTGTCTTATATGAGTCTAGAAAAACAAAAAGGCAATAATCATGATAAAGATATTTTTATTGCATGTGGTTCTGCAAACAAATATAAATGTGTAGAAAACTTTTATATAGAAAATAAATCAAAAAATGATTTAGTAATTTGCTTTGATAACGATCAAGCAGGAAAGGAATTAGGTAATATATTAGAAAAATCAATTAAAGATTTAAAGTTAGGTAACAATATAACAAAAGAATTTAGCTATTTTAAGGATTGGAATGAGGATTTAATAGAAATATCTAAAAAAAAACTTTCACTATCTCAAAGAAAAAATATTGCAGTAGAAAAAAGTAAAAAAATGACAATCAAAGAAAAAATAAAAACTGAAACAAAGGATAATACATCAATTAAAGGAAAAAATTTGGAATTAGGATAATTAAAGGGTGGCAAATTTGCCACCTTTTAATATGGGAAAAATGATATTGACTTTTACAAAATAACTAAAAAAGTGCAAAATTTATGGTGCTATTGATTTAAATAATATGATTCTAGTATCAAAGGGAATGTATGCGGAAATAACTTTTAGTAATCTTTCTAAGTTTAGAAATTTTAAAAATGTTGATGATCAAAAAGAATACTGAAATTTATTAAATATTGAGATGTGTCATATAAATGAAATATGGTTATTGAATAATGCTGAAAAATTATATAGATTAGTGAACTTAATCCTAATTGCAGCATTACTAAAAGATGTTGCAGTTTTTCCTTATTGGAACAGAAATGTTTAGAATATTCAAAAATACCAATATATAAAAAGTCAAAATCATTAAATTAAGATGATGAATAAATGCTGAAAAAATAAATCAAATTGATAGTTAAGATACAAAAAATGTATACTAGAAAGGTTGTTTCTAGTAGCTGAAGTGTTAAATTTACTATTTTTAGATTGGGGGTAATCTATTATGTATTTTAAAACAATATATGATATTAATAATTTTCCAGATACTATACTAAAAGATGAGATAAATAATTTAATAGTGTTGATCAAAACAAAAGATGGCATAAATTATTCTATTTATGATCGTTTATATAACAAAATTGGTGCTGGAATAATTAAAATACGACAGGTATCTATTAATATACTTTTGAATCATATTAAAAATGTTATGTCAATTAATTTGAATTTAGGAACTTTTTTATGGACAGATATGAGTGTTAGTTTTTTGGAAAATAAACTCGATTTAAAGAACTATTTAGATTACAGAATGATATATACTAAAACAATAATAAATACTTCTATATACGAAAAAAACTATGTTTCTGGTATCTATAAAGGTGAACTTCTTTATGGTGATGAATCGGAAAAAATGTATTTTTCAGCCGAACAGGCCAAAAGTATTATTGAAAATAATTTTCTTGATAAACTACAGATAATTGATGAAATAAAAAAAGTAGAAAACATAAAAGAATCAATAATTTTAGATAACAAAAAAGTTAAATACCTTGATGATATTTATAAAACCTATGAAGTATTTACAGTAATAATGTTTCTATCTGAAGCTGCTTTTATTACAGAAATAGCAGCTTTTGATGAAATTTTTTCTAATGGATTGAAAAAAGTAAGTCTTGAAAAAAATATTTATGCATTGATTTCTGCTAAAAAACCAAATGATTTTATAATATTTGCGGAAAATAAAAATGGAAAACTGATTTCATTAACAAAGCAAAAAGCAGATTATTATATAAAGAAATTAACAGAAAGGGGGATGAAAATTTATGGCACTGAGAATAGTAATTATTAAAATGCGAAGAGGATTAAAGGGGAAAATAAATGAAAATAGTAAGCCTTATGCTTTTATATGTCCAATCAAAGATATTGAAAAAGGTGATTATGTAGTGGTTGAAGTTACTAGAAAAACATTTAGAAGAAATCGTACTAATGACTTTAGAGTAGGGAGAGTTGAAGAAATTATGAGCTGGGATGATGCGACAATATTAAAATATCGTCCGAATTCGTTTGTAGTATGTAAAGTGGATTGTAAAAATTTTGATCACCGCTGTACTCAGGCTTATCAAAAAAAGCATCAGCTATGGTATCGTTATAATAGAGTTGATTCAACTTCAACTTTTGAAGGCGTTGAAATGAATTTATTTGACAAAGCTTTAGATTCTGATGGAACACTTCATTTTGAACGGATAAAGGATTATGACAGTAAGAAAACTTCCTGATTATAAAATTGTATGGTGTAATATATGGACTAGTTCAAGCACTTAACTGCTTGAACTAGTTTTTTTTTACACTAAAATTTAAGGAGAAAATTTATGACATTAAATGAATTATTTATCAAATACCTAGAAGATATCGATTTGACACATCAGGATACTACGATAGATTCTATCTGTTATAGGTACAATTCACACATAAGGGAAGTATTTGGAAACTGTAAATTAGAAGAGATAACATTTATTAAAGTAAAAAAATTTCAAAAAAATTTTTTAGATGGAAAATTTAGAACCAGTAGTAAAAAGAAATACTCTGTATCATATGCTAACATAGTTGTCAAACTTTTAAAGCGCTTAATGACATATGCTAATTTAATGCGATATGTTGATATGAGCATTGAAGAAATTAGAGGTTTTGAAACGATTAAAGATGCTGTTGACAAGAATAAATTTAAAGAAGATAGGCAGATTATCTGGAATCTAGATGAGTTTAATAATTTTATTAAATATGTGGATGATGAAAAGTATGAGGTGTTATTCAATATTCTGTTCTTTTGTGGGCTAAGAAAAGGTGAGGTTTTATCATTACGTTGGCAGAATATAGATTTGCTGGAAGAAACTATTACAATAAACAGTACTGCATGTAAAGTTTCAGGAGTTGGACAGATAGTTAAATCTCCAAAAACTGTAAACTCTTATCGAACAATTTATATAAATAAATCATTGAAAGAGCTTATATTAAATTATTATGTAAATGAAAAATCTGTATATAATAAAAATATTAATAATCATTTTGTTTTTGGTGGGATTAACATGATCAGTTTTACGACATTGGATCGTAATTTTAAAAAATATAAAATTAATTCAAATAGTACTGATATGAATTTGCATGGTTTTCGACATAGTCACGCAACAATGATGTTGTCTATAACGAATGATTTGTATAATGTTTCTAAAAGATTAGGTCATGATTCAATTGAGATAACAGAGCTTTATTTGCATGGTAGTTCAAAAGCACAAAAAAAACTAGCAATTCAGTTAGAAAATGCAGTAGAAAATAAAAAAAATAGCAATTATGGTAACTTTATTCAAAAATTGGAAAAGTTTTTGTTGTCCAGTCTAACTAACCCAGCCTATGATGATAAACAAGTGAATGAAATAAAAGAGGTATATGATTTTGTAAAAAGACAACAAAAAAGTAAGATATAATTTGAAAGGTGGCAAAATTGCCACCTTAAAAACTGCTTATCGTTAAAATAAAATGTGAAATTATGTAATTTTTGTTAAAATTGCTATGATAGGTGAAAATTTGTTTTATCACTTTATTTTTATATTTTTCAATGTTATAATAAATACAAGTAAATAAAAAAACAAAGTTTCTCGTCTATAGAAACTTTGTTACGTATGTCAGTTGAAAGCAAAATGACTACGAAAATTGTAACCGATTATATCGATTTGTTATAATTTTTAATTTCGATTATTATTATAACAAATAGAATAATCTAATTCAATATAAACTGTCTTTTAACCGTCGACTGAGCATATGACTATCAAAATATTTTTATGAAAGATGATAGTGCCATAAAGTTGTGTAATTATAAAAATATATAAAACCTCAAAAGTGGTTAATAGACTAGATTGTTGTAAAAAAAATGGGGCGGACGATGGGAATCGAACCCACGAATGCCAGAGCCACAATC
>CANPIH010000011.1 GCA_947574085.1 uncultured Mycoplasmatota bacterium
TAGTTTTGTTCCTCGTCTTACAATAAAGTTTCTACCTGGAAATTCGGGAAGAATAGTAAAAAAAACCGTAGCAATTTTTCTAAGTGGATAAGGTATTTTATTGTACCATTTTAAATCTACTTCTTCTCGGTAATTGTTGTAACCGCCAAAAAATTCATCTGCACCTTCTCCAGATAAAACTACTTTAACATCTTTACTAGCTAGTTCAGAAACAAAATAAAGCATAATACTGGCTGGATCACTCGATGGTTCATCCATATGGTATAAAATCTTAGGTATAATATGTATATATTCTTCTTTTGAAATCTTTTTACTCGTATTTTTAATATTTAATTTTTCTGCTAAATCTTTGGCGTAGGATGTCTCGTCGTATTTAGGATTATCGTAACCTACAGTATAGGTTTTGTTTGGCTTGGCAACACTAACAATATAAGAAGAATCAATGCCACTGGATAAAAAAGAACCAATTTCTACATCACTTAGCATGTGATATTCAACAGAATTTTTTATAATTTTGCTTATTTCTTTCACAACTTGATCTAAATGTTGTTTTTTTGGCTCAAACTGAACTTCAAAAAATGTATTAATTTCTAGCTTTCCTTCTTTATAAATTAAAGAGCATCCTGGATTTAAACGATAAACTCCTTTAAAAAAAGTCTCAGTAGTTGGCGTAAAACTGAAAGATAAATAAGGTCCAAGAATTTCTTTATTCAAAACTTTTTGAAATTTAGGATATTCTAAAAAAGATTTAATTTCAGATCCAAATAAAAAAGTGGACTCATCTGTATAATAATAAAATGGTTTAATACCAAAATGATCTCTAGTGCAAAATAAAGTTTTTGTACGTTTATCCCAAATAGCAAAAGCAAACATACCTCTTAATTTTTTTGGTAAATTCACTCCCCATTCCTCGTAACCATGGATAAGTACTTCAGTATCACTACTGGTTTTAAACTCATGCTTTTTCTTTTTTAACTCATTACGAAGCTCCACATAGTTATAAATTTCACCATTAAAAACGATGACCATTTTCTCGTCTTCATTATAAATAGGTTGATCTCCTGTTGATAAATCAATAATAGATAATCTTCTGTGTCCTAAAGCTACATTTTCATCTATATAATATCCTTCACCATCTGGACCACGATGTTTAATACGATCCGCCATTTTTTTTATTATTGATTTTTTCTCTTGCTCCTTACTTACAAATCCCACAATTCCACACATATTTTTATTCTCTCATTTCTTTTTCTAATTTTTCATAGATATTATTTTCTACTATTAATTTACTTATCGTAAAACTATTAGCTACTCGACTATTAATAGCCTCCACATAAGCATCACTTGCATTTCCAATAAATTTTTTGTCTGAATAATAGACACCTTTGTCACTTTTCCAGCTTCGACTTGCAAAAATAGCCAGTCCTTCTTCATCACTAAAAATATCGTTTCCAATCAGAAGTCTTGAATCATAATCCACACCAAATAAATTTAAAATTGTTGGTAAAACATCAATTTGACTTGCTACTTTATCCACAATTTTAGGCTCGTTGTTTGTATTCCATATAACTAAATTACTATGATGCACTTCCACTAATCCATCTCGTTCATAAGAGGATACTTCATTAATTTCTGCTTCTGTTAATGTGTAAGGATAATGGTCTCCTGTTAAAACAATTACAGTATCGTTTAAAATTCCAGCACTTTCTAATTTTTTTAGCAATGTATTTAAAGCGTACTCTAATTCCATTTGACTCGAAAGATACGCTTTTACTGGAGTACTGTATGGTAAATCATTTACAACGTCTTTATTTTTAATTGCCATACGATTACCACCCATAAAGTTGTATGGAGCATGCCCACTTACTGTAATATAATAAGTTGCAAAAGGACTATCTTTAGCGTAATCATCAAAAGTTGTATTGATCATTTCAACATCGCTTGGCAACCAAGAGCAATCTATTCTTTTCTCCATACCACTTTTACATCCCATATAATTATAAAATCCCAAAGTTGGCATTGTTTTATTTCGATTGTAATAAGTATATGACCAATTATGAAAACTATAAGTATTATATCCAAGATTGCTAAAAACATTCCCAATAGCGTACGAAAAATTCGGAGTATCGTTACGCCAAATTTTTAAAATTTCTTGCGTTGGAATCAAGCTAGTCATAGCTTGAAATTCCCCACCCGTTGTACTTAAGAATTCTGGTGAATAATAATTGGTAAATTGAAATCCTTCATTTATTAATTTATACAAAGTTGGTGTTCTTGACTCTTCTACAGCAATTGAATTAAAACCCTCTGCTAAAATAAAAATTAAATTTTTTCCCTTATACATTCCTGTATATTCATTTTTATTAGTAGCCTTTTTAGCGTCTAAATACTGGTAAATTCCTTTTATCGTTTCATCCTCTTCATTAGCAATTAAACTATTAAAATCAATATCCAATTTATTATAAGATACATCATTATTATTTTCTTCTCTATTTTCCATAACTAATTTTTCCTGAAAACCAAAAAAGAAACGTTTAATACTCAATCTTTGACTCGTAAAAACGCCCAATACTTTTGTAGAAGCAGTCAAAGAATTAATCTTATAATATAAATTATAAGGTGAATAAAGGTTGTTTTTTCCTATATTCAAAGTACATAAGGAAAAAAAATGAATCAGAGCAAAAAACAATAAAATTTTCAATGACGTTTTTCTATCTTTTTTTATAAATTCAAAATTATTTCGATACAAAATAAAAAGTACAAATGGAATTAAAAATATAAGAATGGGAATAATATCTTTTTGTAACAATTGCAATCCAATTTCATAAAAACTTAAAGCATTATTTACTAGTTCTAAATCATTTATAGAAAAAGGAACAGAAAGCAAAGAAAAGTATAAATAATTAAACAAATAAAAAAGAATTATAAAAATCACAAAAAAAATACATATTCGCCTATTTATCTTTTCATTAAAAAGATGCGTAAAAAAACTTAATAAAAAAGCCATGCTTAAACTAAAAAATAATACTATAACAAATTCTTTATCCACTAATTGATTAAACATTAATACTTTATTTATAATTTCTAAATAAATAAAAAGAAAGAAATAAAGAATAACTGTTGAATACATCTTTTTCATAACTTCACCTATTTTCTATTATAACACATTTTTTTAATTTCTGTTTTATCATTTTTGGTTGCTTGAAAATTTATAACTTATCTATTAATTCGAAACATTCCTCTAGTTTTTCTACTATTCTTTTTTGTTCTTCTGTGGGAGGTAGTGGAAATTTTAAAGATTTTAGTTCTTTTAAATAAAATCCTTTTTGAGCTGTTCCTTTGGCTTTTTCATTCATATAATCTTTATAATATTTTGTTTTCAAACAATACATTATGTATCGATTCCATATTTTTTCTTTACATTCTATAATTGCAACACTTCTTTGAAAGCTTATTTTAGAATCCAGATCGTAAATTAAAGTTTTACCTATTGTTCCTACTATTGAAAGTAATATATCACCTTGTTTTAATTGAATTCTTTTATTACATATTTCATAGTCTTCTTTAGACAAATATCGCACTTTTGATTGTGTATCCAAATCTTTATCCAGTAAATTAGTTGCTGACAGCATTTTATAATCAGTTACTTCTTTTTTTCCTAAAGGCGGGTTATGACTTCCATCAACAATTTTATTACAAAATGATGATAATTTTGCCCATCTCCAATTCTCTGGTATTTGAAAAGGTAAATCTTCAAGAATACTTTCTACATCTATTGGTTTTAAGTTTTTATCATTTGGAATTAATTCTCCATGGATTGCTTTTTCTAATAAGATTTCTTTTAATTGTATATTCATTTGTTTTTCCTTTATTTTTCTTTTGAATCTAAAAGAATAGTTACAGGACCATCGTTTAAAATATGTACTTGCATGTCTGCTCCAAATATTCCTGAAAACGTCGGAACATACTGCTGTAATTTTTGATTAAATGTTTCATAGAAAGTAATAGCTTTTTCTCCACTCATAGCTTTTTTATAAGAAGGACGGTTTCCTTTTTTCATATCTGCAAAAAGAGTAAATTGACTAATAGATAAAATACTTCCACCTGTTTCTAAAATACTTTTATTCATAATACCATTTTCATCTTCAAAAATACGTAAGTTAACTATTTTTCTTACTATATATTGAATATCCTCTAATGAATCATTGTCAGTAAAGCCCACTAATAGTACAAGTCCATTTTCAATTTTATTAATAAGCCTATTATCAACGCTTACACAGCTATTTTTGCTTCTTTGTACAACAACTCGCATTATTTTTTACCAGCTTTCTTTACAAATGATAAAGAATACAAACTATTTAAAAAATCATTTAATGCGGTAGCATTTTTAACTTTAATTGTCAAAAAGTAAGATGTATTTTCATTTGTTTCTTGGGTTGTTAAAGAGATGACATTAATATTTTTTACACTCGCTTTATTAATAATATCTGTTAAATAATTTTTATCGTTTAAAGTTTCAATAAAAATATCAGTGTCGTATTCATACTCTTCATTTTTGCTCCAAAAAACTTCAATAAGTCTTTCGTCTTTTTCTAGGATATTTTGACAGTCGGTACGATGGACAGTAATTCCTTCTCCTTTTGTAATATACCCAATAATATTATCTCCTTTTACTGGCTTGCAACATTTAGCAAGAGTTACTAATATATCATTGTATTCTCCCACAATAATATCATTTTTATTATTGGGCTTTGAATATTGTTTGTTTTTAACAGAAACTTTTTCAATTAACGCGTCTGTTACGTTGTGTTTTTCTTCATTGGTAAGTTTTATAATATAACCAGCTGTATAACGGAAAGAACCAATTGCAAAATAAATTTCTTCTATATCATTTACTTTTAAATCTTTAAAAATTTTTTCTGTTTTTTCTACGCTAAAAACTTCATTAAAAATTAATTTTTGTTTACGAAGTTCTTTTTCTAAAATATTTTTACCATTTTCAATGTAATTTACTCGATCTTGTTTACTAAAAAACGATTTTATTTTACTCTTTGCTCCATTTGTTTTAACAAAATCCAACCATTCCTTATTTGGAGTCGAGTTTTTATTAGTATGAATTTTTAGCACATCACCATCTTTCAGCTCATAAGATAAAGGCACAATCTCGTCGTTCACTATAGCACCAATTGTAGTGTCTCCCACTTTAGAATGAATACGATAAGCAAAATCAATTGGAGTAGAGCCAAGCGGTAGTTCAACAACATCTCCTTTTGGGGTAAAAACATAAATAAGTTCCCCTAAAATATCTGCATTAACATTTGCCACAAAATCCAAATCATTTTCCGTTTCTTTATAAGTGTCTATCATATTACGAAATATTTCTAATTTTTGCTCCATCATACTTTGGATTTTTTTTGTGCCTTTTTCTTTATAAGAAAAATGAGAGGCTATTCCTTTTTCAGCAATTTCATCCATCTCTTCTGTTCTTATTTGCACTTCAAAAATATGACCATCGATTCCTACAATTCCAGTATGTAAAGATTGGTACATGTTTTCTTTAGGCATTGCAATATAATCTTTAAAACGTTTGGCTAAGGGGCGAAATTTGGAATGAATTAAACCTATAGCGAGATAACAATCACTTTCTTTTTCTACTATAATTCGTAATGCCAAAATATCGTAAATATCTGACCATTTTCGCCATGTTGAAAGCTTTTTATAAATACTATATACACTTTTTACACGACTTTTGATATGAAATTTTATACCATGGTCTATAAGCATTTTCGAAATACTATCTTGCATTTCTTCTAATACTTCATTTAGCTCTTCAATGGAAGCGTCTAATTGTTTTAGTATGTCTTCATATACTTCTGGTTTTAAATATTTTAAACATAAATCTTCCAATTCGCTTTTGATAGAATAAATACCAAGTCGATGAGCAATAGGAATCAAAACATTCATAGTTTCATTGGCTTTTCTTTTTTGCTTTTCAGGATTAACTGCCCATATAGTACGCATGTTGTGAAGTCGATCTGCCAGTTTAATAAATAAAACTCGTACATCTTCAGCTAAACCAACCAACACTTTTCTTAAATAAATCGCACTAGATTCTTTATCATCGGGCAATTCCAATTTATTAATTGTACTAACACTTTTTACAATTTTAGTTATTTCTTCTCCAAAAATAGTCTCCAATTCAACTTCACTTGTTTCTCCATTATTAATAACTTCATGAAGCAATGCTCCAATAATAGTAGTGACATCGACATTTAATTCACTTAAAATTAAAGCAACATTTAAGGGATGTGTAATATAGGATTCTTTTGTTAAACGAGTTTTTCCTTGATGCTTTTCTTTTGCAAAGTGATAAGCCTTTTTTACTTCTTTTAAATCATTCTCTGTAAAATTTTTTTTTAATTTTTCTAACAATTCCTCTAATTTTGGTTCTATTGTCATAAAATAGTATCCTCTTCTTCTAATTTGATTTTTGTCTCTTCATTGTTTTCTTGTTCTTCGCTTAAATTATGGACTGAGTGCAAATAATGAATAATCTCATTTTCTTCCAAAAATAAAATATCATTTACAATATCGTAAAGGGTTAAGTCACTTTCCCCATTCCATTTTGTTTTTCTTAGACAATCCCAAACCTCTTTTTCGGTTACATAAAATATTTGCTTTTGTTTTAATTCTTTTACTTTTGATTTTAAAGCGGGAAGAACTCTTTTGTATAAATCTGCTAGTGTATTAAAATTTTCATTTACCATAATTTTTTCACCTAAATCATATATTATTATAAATCATATTCACAAATTTTAAAAGGGGATGAGTCATGAAAAACAAATTTTTATCTTCTACTCTTATATTGATTGTAGGTGGATTTATAACTCGTATTTTAGGTTTTATCATTAAAATTATTTATACGCGAATTATTTTAGAAGAAGGTGTTGGTTTACATTCACTTGTTATGCCTACTTATTCCTTATTAATTACTATTGCCACATTGGCTATGCCTCTTGCTATATCAAAATTGATAGCCGAAGAAAAAAATAGAAGTATAAAAATTATTTGTACGTCTGTTGCTATTATTGTAATAGTTAATATTTTTCTATTGACAGCGATGTTTTTGAGTAGTAAATTCATTGCTGTTCATTTGCTCAAAAATGAAAATGTATTTTTGTTATTGTTGGCTTGTACAGTTACGTTGCCCTTTGTTAGCTTATCTAGTATTGTAAAAGGATATTTTTTTGGTAAACAACGTATGATGCCCTACGCTTTGTCAAATACTTTTGAACAAATGGTTAGACTTTTTTTGATTGTTGCTTTTCTTCCTTACTTTGCTCAAAAAAGTATAGTACTAGCTGTTGCAGTTTTAATTTTGTTTAATATAATTTCAGAATTGTCCTCAGTACTTATTTTCTTGTTATTTATTCCTAAAAATATTTTAATTACTAAAAAGGACTTAAAACCTACTATTCCGATGATTAAAGAAGTTTTGGATGTTAGTTTACCAACTGTTTCCTCACGAATTATTGGAAATATTGGTTTTTTCTTTGAACCTATTTTGCTGACAAACATTTTACTTTTTGTTGGGTATTCCAATGAATTTATTTTAATGGAATATGGAGCTTACAATGCTTATTCTCTTTCTCTATTGACTATGCCAGGTTTTTTTGTTGCTGCTATTTCCAATGCTTTGATTCCAGAAATTAGTAAATTTTATCAGAAAAGAAATAAGAATATGTTAAAAAGACGTTTTTACCAAGCTTTGAAAATTTCTTTTTTCTTAGGACTTGGATTTAGTATTTTTATTTTCTTTTTTAAAGAATCTTTACTATGGATTTTGTACCATACCCAAAATGGTGTTGACTATATTAAAGTATTATCTCCTTTTTTTGTTCTATTTTATTTAGAAAGCCCTCTTATTAGCACACTACAAGGACTTGGTCTCGCGAAATTTACCATGAAAATTACATTTATTGGAGTAATACTAAAAAATGTAGTGCTTGCTATTTTCTCTTTTTTTCATATTGGAATTTATGGACTTATTCTTTCTGAAATTGTTAATATCCTTTTTGTTGTAGGAACAAATTTATACAAAATAAAAAAAGTTTTGGCAGATATGAATCTTATTCTTTAAGTTTATACTCCAAAAGTTTTTTATTAAAATTTATTTTTTTTACTAAAAAGAATCTCTGTTTCTTCTTCAAATATTTGCAAAACTGTTATTTTGATATCTTGATTTTCATAAGTTAAAATATAAGAATTGAAATTGTCAACTAAAGTGAATTTTTTTAATATATCTTCCCAATTTAACAATCCTTCTTGTAAAACATTTTGCAATTTTATATTTTTTCCTTGATAGGAAATAAAAAGTGTATTTATTCCATATCCATAAAAATGATATTTACCATAATCAAACAATTTTTGTTTTTGGAGTTTTTTTGATGGTTCACTAATTAAAGTGTATTCACTTTTTGCTGTAAAATTTTTAAAAGAAGCAGAAATCTGTATTTTAATCAAATGATTTAATAGAAGTAATATAAAGAAAAGAAAAAAGACAATGAATCCTATTATTAAAAATGGTATTCTTTTTTTTATTGTACGAATTTTGTATAAAAGACTCATTTTTATCCCTCTATTCTTCTTAATATTATATCATAAGTTTTTTAGAAATTCCTATTATAAATTATTTTTTTTAATTAAGAAGATTTTATTTTTCTTTTTAAAGGCATAAAATACATCTTCTATTTTTAAGCCTTTTAAAGCTAATTTTTGTTCTAACCAACGTTTATCTTTTTTTAAATAACTTAACGCTTTGGCTTGAAGTTCTCCGTCTAATATTAGTGGCATAGGATAATTACTTTTTGTATGAAAAATATTGTATTTGAAAATTGACAATTTTCCATTTGGCTCTAAAAAAGCATATTCAATTTCATCTATACTTTTGATTGAACTTTGGCGAAGACTTAAAAGGAGATCGTCCATACTATATCTTTGACGAACCATTTCTTTATAATTAACATTTCCATTTGCTATTATTAAAGAAGGTTTCCCTCCAAATAGAGTTCTAAAAGTACGAGATTTTATGCTAATAAAGGCAAGACCTACTTCCAATAGGACTAGTAAAAAAATAGGAAGAATCGTGAAAAAAATAGAATCTTCAATGTTTTCTATGCTAATTGCTACCAATTCTGCAATTAAAATAGAAACGATCAAATCAATAACTCCTAATTGTCCAATCTCTCTTTTTCCCATTATACGATAAGCCAATACTATAAAAAAATAAAAAAATGTTGTTCTATAAATAATTGTAAATAATTCCATGATATCACCTTTCTAGATTTATTATGGTTTTTTTCATAAATTTTTAATCAAATACATATAAATTATTAGGTGATTGTATGAAATATTTAAAAGAATATGGGTTAACTTTATTAAAGTTTTTAGGTTTTTTGATAGTAGGAAGTGTGGTTTTAAGTTTATTTTATTATATTTTTTTACCAACCAAAATAATTACTGTTTTTTCTTTCCTTTATATGATTCTTATATTTTTTGTATTTGGTTTTAAAGTGGGAAAAAAAGCCTTAAATCGAGGCTTTCTAGCGGGATTAAAAATGGGTATTTTGCTATTAATTGTTCTAATTGTATTCAATCTATTTTTTTATCAAACCTCTTTTAAAGTTATACGAATTATTTATTATATGATTTTATTATTTGCTTGTGTTGTTGGCTCTACTTTAGGAATCAATACAAAAAAAGAATAAAACAAGTTTTGTTCTATTCATTCTTTTCAATAAATTTAAAATCTTCATTCACAAGTACATAAGAATTTTTATTATACTTTTTTTTAGTAATAGGGTTATTCATTTCTATCAACCCTGTTTTTTCATACAATTCTTCCAATGTAATTTCGTTTCCAACGCAAGAATTATTATAATAACAATCTTTTGCCGCTTCAGTAATTCTTTGAATGGTATTTTTAAGCAATCTATCTTTGTGTATTCTAATTACTTTATAAGTGGAAGGAAGAGCAATTAAAATTAAAACAATTAATATAGTGCTATATATCCAAATTTTATTTTTTCCCATAATGGTCTCCATAGTAGTTTTTTAAAAAACATTCACGGTATTCTTTTAAAGAATCACTTTGAATAGCTTCTCGAATTTCTTCTGTTAAAGAAATTAAAAAACGAATGTTATGAATAGACAAAAGTCTAGCACCAAAACTTTCATCCGCATTAATTAAATGTTTGATATACGCCTTTGTAAAACTTTTACAAGTATAACAATCGCAATCTTTACTAATCGGAGTAAAATCTTCTTTGTATTTGGCATTTTTCAAATTGATTTTTCCATATTTTGTAAAAGCATGACCATGTCTTGCCAACCTAGTAGGACTTACGCAATCAAACAAATCTACACCTCGAATAACACCTTCAATTATATCAATTGGTTCCCCTATTCCCATAGCATATCGTAGTTTTTCTTTTGGTAAATATTTAGTAGAATAAAGAAAAGCTTTGTACATATCTTCTTTACTTTCATGATCATTTGCAACTCCACCAATACTGTATCCATCAAAATCCAATTTTACAGTTTCTGTTGCACTGAATTTACGCAAATCTTCGTAATATCCTCCTTGAACAATTCCAAAAAGCATTTGGTTTTTATTTTTATGGGCCATTTTTCCTCTTTTTGCCCAACGTAGAGTTCTTTCTATACTTTCCTTTAAATAAGTATAACTTGCACTGGCTGGAGGACATTCATCAAAACTCATAGCTATATCACTATCTAATTTGTTTTGAATTTCAATTGATTTTTCTGGAGTCAGTAGCAATTTGTCTCCATTCAAATGGTTTTTAAAAACCACTCCTTCTTCACTTATGTCACTTGGTTTCGCTAAAGAAAAAACTTGAAATCCTCCAGAATCGGTAAGAATAGGTCCGTCATAATTCATAAATTGATGAAGTCCACCAGCACGTGAAACTATATCTTCTCCAGGTCTTAACCATAAATGATATGTATTGGACAAAATAATTCCAGCTCCCATTTCTTTTATTTCCTCCGGAGAAAGAGTTTTCACCGTTGCTTGAGTACCAACAGGCATAAACATAGGGGTTTCATAAACTTTTCCATTAAAATTAAATTCTCCCCACCTGGCTTTAGTATTTTTTTCTTCTTTTTTTATTTTAAAATCCAGTTTCATTTTCCTCAACTCCTTTTTTAAGAAAAGTAATTTTGTTTAAAACTGTTTCATTTTTTGTTGCTCGGTTTTTTTTAGTAGCAAATCTATTTTTATTTCTTCTAATAAATGTTTTTTATAATAAGCGTATCCAAAAGGATAAAAAATCTCTTCTGGTTCATCTGGGCAAGAAAAATAATTATTTACAATCCCACCCTGTACTTTTTTCATTTCTGAATCTGCTAAAAACTGTATAGAAACAAAAAAATCATCATTAATTTGCAAAGTATCAGAATATAAAAATAAATTTTCTTTCACTTTTTTTGCCAAAATTGGTTTTTCTAATAAAACAGAGTCTTTTACTTCCTTTTTCTTTTTACTCGAAGCTGAAGTTAAATCAATATAATTTCTAGATTCCCAATTAGCATTTCTAGGATTTTGCAATGAAATATATGTTCTTTTTTTCATAAAATTCACCTCATTTTTTTAGTATAACATTTTTAAGGTTTTAAGTCATTAACATTTTTTGTCGTTATAAACATGGCATCACCAAAAGAAAAAAAACGATATTCTTTTTTCACTGCTTCTTCATAAGCATGCAAAATGTATTCTTTTTTAGAAAAAGCACTTACTAGCATTAAAAGAGTACTTTTTGGTAGGTGAAAATTAGTAATTAAGCCATCAATAGCTTTAAATACAAAACTAGGATAAATAAATATATCCGTATTTCCTTCGCATTCTTTAAATTCACCATATTTTTGAATAATGGTTTCTAATGTTCTTGTTGTAGTTGTACCAACTGCAATTATTTTTCGATGCTCTTGTTTCGCTTGGTTTAATAAGTTTGCAGTATTTTTTGACATTTTGTATACTTCACTGTGCATTTTATGTTTTGTAACATCTTCTACTTCTACTGGTCGAAAGGTTCCTAGACCAACATGAAGTGTTACATAAGTAATTATTACTCCTTTTAGTTCTAATCTTTTTAACAATTCTTTTGTAAAATGAAGACCAGCTGTAGGTGCTGCAACACTTCCTATGTTTTTAGCATAAACGGTTTGATATCTTTCTTTCTCTTTTAATTTTTCATGAATGTAAGGAGGAAGAGGCATTTCTCCTAACTTTTCTAAAACTTCTAAAAAAATTCCCTTGTATTCAAATTTGACCTTTACGATTCCATCATTTTTTTTCTCAAGTACTTCAGCTATAAGCAAAGAATTCCCAAACATAATTTTAGTTCCAATATGCAATCTTTTAAAAGGACGTGATAAACATTCCCAAACATCTTTTTCTTTTTCATTTAATAATAAAAGTTCAATGGTAGCTTTTGTATCTATTTTTTCCCCTATTAATCTTGCTGGAATCACTTTTGTATCGTTTAAAACCAATACATCTCCATTTTCTAAAAAATCGATAACTTCCATAAAGCATTTATGTTCAATGGTGCCTGTAAAACGATCCAAAATCATGAGTCTTGAATTGCTACGATTTTCTAAGGGTGTTTGGGCAATTAACTTTTCTGGCAAATAATAATTAAAATTTGTGGTTTGCACTTTTTCTCCTTCTTTCTAAGCAAAATTTTTACTAAGAGATTCTCTTTTTCTAAAATAGGGATTCTATAGGACTTATTTTTAAATGATCATATGCTTTTTCAGTTGCTACCCGTCCTCTAGGAGTTCTTTTAATAAATCCTTCTTGCAATAAAAATGGTTCCACTACATCTTCAATCGTAGAAACTTCCTCCCCTATAGAAGTAGAAATTGTTTCAATGCCAACAGGTCCACCATTAAATTTTGTAATTAAACTTGTTAAATATTCAATATCTATTGAATCCAAACCAAATGTATCAACTTTTAATCTTTCTAAAGATTTTAAAGTTAGTTCTTTTGTAATTGTTGAATTTCCTTCTACCAATGCAAAATCACGAACTCTTTTAAATAATCGATTGGCAATACGAGGTGTTTTTCTGCACCGACCACTTAATTCCTCTGCAGCTTCTTCTGCAATTGGCATTTCAAAAACACGACTGGTTCTCTTGATTATATTTTTTAATTCTTCTTTTTGATAATATTCTAATTTTGAAATAATACCAAAGCGATCTCTTAAAGGAGAGGATATATCTCCAGCTCTTGTTGTAGCACCCACCAAAGTAAAAGGAGGCAAATCTATTTTTATATTTCTAGATTTTCCTGTTTCACCAATTACCAAGTCAATTTCAAAATCTTCCATAGCTGGATACAATACTTCTTCAATAAATTTAGGCATTCGATGAATTTCATCAATAAATAATACATCTCCAGGTTCTAATGTCGACAAAATTGCAGCTAAATCACCTGTTTTTTCAATAGAAGGACCACTTGCGGTTTTAATATTACTTCCAAGTTCATTCGCTATAATATGAGCAAGTGTCGTTTTTCCCAATCCTGGTGGACCATAAAGCAACACATGATCAAGCGGTTCTTCACGCATTAAAGCTGCTTTTATAAAAACTTTTAAATTATCTTTTATTTCCTTTTGACCTATGTATTCCTCTAAACTTTGAGGGCGAATGTTTTTTTCAAATAAGTCCTCTACTTTTTCATTGCCATCTATAATTCGATTTTCCATATTTACTCCTTTCTACTTTAATAATAATTTTAAAGCTTCTTTTATTTGATTTTCTACTTTTAAAGTTGTATCAATTTTAGGTAGAATTTTTTTAATATCGGTTGCTTTATATCCTAAACTTTCTAAAGCCTCAACAACTTCTTCCAAACCAACTGATGAAACAGTTTCGTTTTTAACTAGCTTTCCTTTTAAATCCAATATAATTTGACGAGCTACTTTTTCCCCTACTTTTGGAAATTTGGTTAAATACAAAATATTTTCTCTATCTATGGCATCTACAATTCCAGATACACTTCCTAAAGAAAACATAGGAAGTGCAAGTTTAGGTCCTACGCCTTTAACACTAATTAGGCGCAAAAAAAGTTCTTTTTCTTCTAAAGAATTAAAACCATACAAAGAAAATTCATCTTCTTTTCTATAAGTATATATAAACACTTTTCGTTCTTCCCCGAGAGGAAAAGAAAAAGGATTTGCAACAAATATTTGATATCCAATACCATTATTTTCAAGTGTTATAAAATTTTTTTCTGTTTCACGAATCGTTCCTATAATAAAACTAAACATCTTAACCACCTTATCTTATTTTAGCATACCCTTTAAGAAATATATAGAAAAAATTCTCCATGTGGAGAATTAATAAATGCAATTTTATTACTTTAGTACCATATATTATGATGTATTAATCTAATAGAAATTCTAAAAGAATGGGAGCTAAAATAATGAGTAACATTATTGGAACAAAAAAAACTACAGATAAAACACTAATTTTCGTTGGTAATTTATTCATTTCAGCTTTAATTCCTAAAAGTTTTTTCTCTTTTAAAAATTCAAGTTGATTGTTTAGAGTTTCTGTAATATTATTCCCAAAAATACTGGATTCAGTAAGACTCAAAATAATATTATTGATTGAATCGCTTGGAATGCGTTCTTTCATAGTAGCTAAACTTTCTGTAAAGCTCTTTCCAAGCCTTACTTCCATTAATGTTTTCTTGAATTCTTGTGACAATTCTGAATTTATATTAGCTACAGTTAATTCCAAAGCTCCTTTTATATGTTTATGTGACTCTAAAGTTAAACACAAAATTTCAAAAAAGAAAATAGCTTCGTCTTCTAATTTTCTACATCTTTTATGTATATTTATATCTAAAAAAATTTTTTCCCACAATATAGAAAACAAAAGAGTTATTATTGGAGATAAAATGGAACCATATTTTAAATAAAATAGAAAAAAAAGAAAAATTAGAATTGATAAGACAAAACGTAAGTTCAAAAAGGAAATAGCATCTATTTTAGTATTTTCACCTAATAAAATAACTTTTTTTTCTATTCTTTTTATAGTTTTTTTGCGATACATATGATAAGCAAAACTTTCCTGTTTTTTCATTACATTTTCACCTTCAATACTTTTTTAATAGTTATTATATAAACTGTGTATAATAATAAAATAAGTGCTAGTATGAGTATACCAAGAGGATGAGAAAATAAAGGATGAAAATACGATGGACTTAAAAGAATTATAATGAAAGAGAAAATGATTGGTAAGGCTACTAAAATACGAAAGACAAAAACACTGGAAGCAGTTAGACTATTCAATTCCTCTTGCATACGTTTTTTGTTAAAAAAGGATTTTTCTATCGAAGCAAATACTCGAACAATATTTCCACCCGTTTTGTTCAATAATGTTAGAGAAGAAGCAATGTATTTGGCATCTTCCAGTTTAATTCGTTCATAAAAGCGTTCAAATACTACTTCTAAACTTAGACCATACGTAATATCCATATATATTTTTTTAAATTCGTCTGCAATTGGTCCATTTAATTCTTGCTTTACATTATTAATGGCTTGCATAATGTTTTTACCAGATTTAAAACTATTGTTCATAATAATAACTGCTTTTAAAAGATCTTCTCTTACTTCTTTTCTTTTCTTTTTAAATTGAAGGTTTAGAAAAATATCTAATAAGAAAAAACCTATTCCAAACGAAAGGAGAAAAGATATAGGATTTTGACTACTTAGTTTAAACATCATCATCAAAAATTTTAACAGAAAAAATAAAATACCTATAATTAATTTAAAAGCAATATAATCCATGCTTTCTTTTTTGTCTTTTTCATCAAAGTCTATAAATTTCTCATAATGTTTAGCATAATTTTTACACACATGTGATTTTTTTAAAACCGTAGAAATCTTTTTGACCCATTTCCAAAGTTTTAAGGATAATATATCCATAAAAGAAATTGTATACTCTGTATTGGATTTCATACTAAAAGCCTCAAAACGATGCTCTAATTTTAAGATTTGCATTTCATTTAAGAATAAAAAAATGAGTAAACAAATACCAACAAATAAAGCTATAAAACATACAATTATGTATAAAGAAAATGGAAACATTTTATTAACTCCTTTCTGTATTATTTTGAAAAAATATCATCTAAATCATTAATTCCATGAGCTATTAATTTTTTGTATACTCTTGGGGTTGTTTTGAAAAGGACAAATTCTCCATCTACTTCACCAGTTTCTGTAAGACCTTTTTGATTAAATTTAAAAATATCTTTTAATTGAATACGATCGTCTATAAAACCATTAATTTCAGAAATAGAAGTAACCTTTCTTCGACCATCATTCATTCTTTCTATTGTAACAACTAAATCAATTGCACTTATTATATACTCACGAATTGCTTTGATTGGAATATCTAAGCCACTCATTAATACCATTGTTTCTAAGCGATTTAAAGCGTCGCTTGCTCCATTAGCGTGTAAGGTGGTTAAGGAACCATCATGCCCTGTATTCATGGCTTGTAACATATCAAAAGCTTCTTTTCCACGAACTTCACCAACCAAAATACGATCTGGACGCATACGTAAAGAATTACGAACCAAATCTCGAATGGTAATTTCTCCATCATTATCGTAATTGGTAACTCTTGTTTCTAAAGAAATCACATGTTCTTGATGCAAATGTAATTCTGCTGCATCTTCAATAGTAATAATTCTTTCTTGGGAACCAATAAAGCTACTTAATATATTTAATAGTGTTGTTTTTCCACTACCAGTTCCTCCACACACAATAATGTTTAATTTTCCTTTTACAGATGCTTCTAAAAATCTAGCCATATAAGGTGTAAGACTTCCAATACGAATTAAATCATCAATACTAGTCATCGTTTCTTTAAATTTACGAATCGTGATGACTGGCCCCTTAGTGGAAAGTGGTGGAATTACCGCGTTGATACGAGAACCATCTAATAATCTAGAATCTACCATAGGATTCGCTACATCAATTGTACGACCTAATGGCTCTATTAAGCGCTCAATTGTCCTTACAATATGTTCATCGTTTATAAAGGAAACACTTTCATCTTTAATAATTTGTCCATCAATTTCAATGTAAATTTCATTTGGACTATTGACCATAATTTCTGTAATATTTTTATCTTCTAAAAGCTCTGTTAAAGGTCCAAAACCATTTATTTCATTTTCAATTAAATTATACAAATGACTACGTTCCAAATTCGTTAAATCATATCCTTCAATAGCAGACTCTATTTCTTCATTAATAAATTCATTTAAAACTTTATCTTCTGGAATTTCTTTATCTATTAAATTTTCAACAATCGTTGTTCTTAGTTCATCCAATAGTTTTTTATCTGAAAAAATTTCATAATCGGAAATAGCACTAATTTTAGGGGTTTTTCTTTCGATATTAAAAGCATCTATTAGACTGGTTTTATTCATTCTTTTCACATCCTTCCCCTTCTTCATTTTTTACTGTATCTAAAGCAATATTCATAAACGTTTCATAGTCCTTACTAAAAGTAGTTGGCATTTTATTTTGTAACGTAATGATTTCTCCATTCATAATGTACTGATCTATATTTTTAATAAAAAAACTAGAAGTAATTGTATAGTCGATATTAGCTTTAATAATATTCTTTATATCAAAAATAGAAAAATAATCTTTATAAGGATTGCAACTATTGTTTAATAAAATTTTATAATTTAAAACATTAGAATCTTTAAAAATACTTACCAAAGACTTCATGTTTTTTAAGTCCAATGGGTCGTTAGATAAAACAAACAATATAAAATCTACTTTATCTAAAGTAACAACGTTAATTTCGTCCAATATATGATTCGTATCAATTAAAACGATATCGTAATTTGATTCGGCTTTATCGATTAAAATATCAATATATTTAGAATCTATTTTACTTGCCTGACGTGGATCTTTAGGACTTGGTAAAATATCAATATAATCATCGTATTTAGTAATATAATCTTGAAAATTTTTATATCGGTTGTTGTTATAATCATCTACAAAATTAAAAATAGTTTTTTCAAATGGACGATTTAATGCCATTGTAATACCACCACTTGATAAATCTAAGTCAATGAGTAAAACCTTTTTTTCAAGATGTTCGTAAATTCCCGCTAAATTAATAGTGGTAATTGTCTTTCCAACTCCTCCTTTACTTGAAAATATACATAGCGATTTTCCTTTCGTTTTTGACATGTTTTCCCTCTATTCTTTTTCTATTTTTATTTCATTATTTCTTAAAAGACCCTTTAATGAATTTTTGACTTTATAAGTTTTTATTCCTATTATTTTTCCAAAAATGCTTTCTTTTTCGTATTCATTTTGAATATGTATAGTATTTTCATCGGCTGTAATTATTGCTTTTTCTATCGGGATATTGTTTTTTAAAAACAAATCTTTTACTATTTCAGAGTAATCTTCTTCTCTTCTTTTTTCATAAGTGGTTTTTATAATGGTTTTCATTGTGCTATTTAATTTTGTATGTTCTTTTAAAATCAGACCTGTATCAACAACAAAAGCAAGCAGTAAAATTAAGATCGGTATCAAAAGTACAAATAAAATTAATGTTTGACCTTTTTTATTCATTCCAAATCACTCGTTTTACAATTGCTTTATAAGGATTTTCTAATAATAGATTCAAACCAGGGGTTATGATATCTATATCTTTTTTTAAAATAAAGATTTTGTTTTCTTGTTCTTCTTCTTGCTCTAGCTGAATATTTTCTTTGGTTAATTGTAATTGCTCTTTGATCCCTTCCATTTTTTTTGCTTTTTCATACAAAGTAATAACGTCATCCATTTTGCTTTCTAAATTATTTTTGGTATAAAGGACTTTTCCAAAATCGATAATAGCAAAAAGCATAAAAATAAAGATGGGCAAAAGAATAACAAATTCTACTAAGGCTTGTCCTTTTTGGTTTTTTCTATTCAATTTATCACCCCTTTTATTTTCATCAATTATTATAACATAAAAAAAATGTGATGAAAAGAAAATACATCACGCTTTGTTTTGGCACGTAGCTTCTCCAGGTTTTGTTCCTGGTACATATTCTTGATCTACTAATGAACAAGAAGTTTTTGTAATTGAATCTTTTAGATATCCTCCAAAATAACTAACTATGGCAATGGTAATTACACTAATAATCGCCACAATTAAAACGTATTCTACTAAGGCTTGTCCTTTTTGGTTTTTTATAACCATGTTTACACCTACTATCATATTAAATATAAACGAATTAAGAGGGAAAGTCAATTCCTATTTAAAATTGATGAGTTGTTAATTGAATTTTGTAAAAAGCCACTCTATTATTTGTATTTTTGCTTTTACTAAAAATCTAATTTTGGTACACACTAGAAATACCAAAATATTCTTCTAAAGTAATCCAGTCTCCGTTGTTAAATAATTTTTTAGCAAGTTCTTCTCCTACATAACGGAAATGCCATGATTCGTATTTAAACCCTGTGACTTTTTCTTTACCATTTGGAAATCTTAATATGAATCCATATTTGTAGCAATTGTTCTCCAACCAATTGGCTTCTGGTGTATTATGAAATTTATCACTAACTTCGTTGACATCAAAAGTCAAGCCTGATTGGTGTTCAGAATGCCCAGGTCTTGCAGAATATGTATCTGCTCCCTCTATACCATCTCTTTGGACATAATTATTATAAAGTGTTACTTGTCTATCATAAGAACGAAATCCACTTGCAATATAAATGTCAAAGCCGTCCAATAAAGCTGCAGCTCTTAATTTTTGAAAAGCTGTTTTGGTTTCTTCTGTAAGACCATTTCCATAAGTAGAAGGAAGGGAATATGTTTTATTAACTATTAGAGTTCCATCAATATATGTAACACCGTCTATTTCTTCTATTTTAAAGCCCTTTGAAGTTTTGTAAGGCTTTTCCCCTATTGTAATATCTGCGTCATTATAACTTATCACTTTTAAAAGAAAGGGTTCTTTTTTTTCGTTTCCATTTTCATCTTTTATGACATAATAAAGTGAATATTCTCCTACTCGATTAAAATCATAGTCTCCTTCCACATGTATATCAATTTTAGTATTTTTATCATATTCTATGTTTTTTATCAAATCAATTGCTTTTCCTAATTCTGTGGTAAGTTCTTTTGGACAAATAATATTAAGCACCTCTTTTTCTAATGTTTTTTTCCTTGTTAAGCAGAAATTTCCTAGTAATAAAAAAACAAAGAAAATCAAAAAGAACCATAATTGTTTTTTTATTTTTTTTCTTTTTCTTTTCATAATAACCTCTTTTTTTTATTATAAATCTACAATTTAAAAATTTCTATCTTTTTAGATATTTTCTTGACAGTTTTATGATATGATGTATTAAGGTGATTTTTTTGATTTTAAAAATAAATACAAATAATATAAAAATTGTAGAGGCTGTGAGTTTTAAAGAACGCTTACAAGGATTGATGGGGCAAAAGAATATTGATTATGGAATGCTTTTTAGAAATTGTAATAGTATTCATACCTTTTTTATGAAAGAAGAAATAGATGTTTTAGGATTAAATGAAAAAAATGAAATTATTTTTTTAGAAACCAGTGTTTGTAAAAATAAAATCATTACTCTTCATCGTCCAATCAAAAAAACAAGTATTTTAGAACTTCCTAAATTCACTTGTACTTCTTTACATCTTAAATTAGGAGATGTTTTATTCTTTGAATTCGAAGACATAGTCTAAAATTTGCACTGTGTCGCCTCTTTTAGCACCTAAACGTTCTAGCTCTTCTTCCACACCCATGCCTTTTAATTTACGGGCAAAGCGAAGAACAGCTTCATCTTCTGTAAATCTTGTCATTTGAAATAATGTTTCAATTTCTTTACCTTCTAAAATCCAGACGCCATTATCGTTATGAATAGAAAATGGGCGATCGTTTTGAAATTTATAAACTATGTAGCTTTCGTATTCTTCTTGCTTAAATAGATCTTCGCTTTCTATTGATTCTAAAAGATTGGCAATTGTTATTAAGCATTTAGTAAATCCTTCCTTATTGACAGCACTAACTTCAAAAATAGGCAGATTAGGAAATGTTTTTTTAAAAATTTCTAAATTCTTTTTGGCATTTTCTAAATCCATTTTATTTGCAATAATTATTTCTTTTTTTGTTTTTAATTTGTCATGGAATGATTCAATTTCTTTACGTATTTTTTTATAATCGTCTACTGGATTTCTTCCTTCAAAGGCTCCCATATCAAGTACATGAACAAGAATTTTGGTTCGCATAGCGTGTTTTAAGAATTTATGCCCAAGTCCTGCTCCTTCACTAGCTCCTTCAATTAATCCTGGTAGATCTGCCATCACAAAGTTTCTACCATCTTTTAAATTGACTACTCCTAAATTAGGATTTAAAGTTGTAAAATGATACTCTCCTATTTTGGGTTTTGCAGAACTGATTTGACTTAAAATTGTACTTTTTCCAACACTAGGCATTCCAATCAAACCAACATCAGCCATGACTTTAAGTTCACATTTAATACGTCGTTCTTCTCCTAAAGCTCCTAATTCACTAAATTTGGGTGCTGGTTCGTTATGTGTAGCAAAGGCTTTGTTGCCTCGACCTCCACGTCCACCACGAGCTACAACAAACTGTTCTTTGTCTTTGGTTAAATCTGCGATTACCAATCCAGTATCAGCATCATAAATCGTAGTTCCCTCAGGTACTTTTAAAATAATATTTTCTGCATTTGCACCATTTCTTGTACTTCCTTTACCATTAACACCTTTATCTGCTTTCACCACTTTTTTGTAACGTAGGTCTACTAATGTTTTTAATCCTTTATCTACTTCAAAAAGAATATCGCCACCTTTACCGCCATTTCCTCCATCTGGTCCACCCATTGGAATGTATTTTTCACGACGAAAAGACGTACACCCGTCGCCACCTTTTCCGGCTATTAATTGTATTGTTGTTTCATCTACAAACATTTTGCCACCTCAAGATTTTTCTATATTTTTATATAGCTCTTTTTTCTTCTACTTCGCCCTCTAAATTTTCAAATACAAAAGCATAGGCTTCTTTATATTTTTCAATTAATTTTTGCTGTTTTTTTTCTAATTCTTGATAATTTACTGCCAAAGCTGTATCAATACTTACTCTTTGTTGTAAAGAATTTATAACAGCAATTTTTTCAACATCTGTTCTATTTCTACTAGTAACAATTATTTTATCTTTTTGTTCCAAAATAGCATGATAATGACAAATTGTCATAAGAATTTCTACTAAAAAAGGAATATCTTTTTCATTTATTTGACCATTGTATTTTTTCTCTATATTATTTATGCTTTTGCAAAAAATATCAAAAAAGATTTTATTAGGTAAAGTAGAAATATGAAAATGTTCGACTTGACGAAGATTTTCAAAAATAGCGTTGTAATTTTCTCTAAAACTCAAAATATTATTTTTAAACTGATTCCATTGCTCTAATGTAGTAATATTTATTTTCCCTTCTAGTATTTCTAATTTACAATTTTCCATTTGTTTTTCATATTTTGCTACAAGTTCCAACTTTTCTTTACGATTTCCATAAACGCATGTGTATACTTGAAAAAATTCAGGGTACATTTTTTTTTGCAAATCATTTATTTGAATAAAAATAGGACGATTTTTTTCTTCAATAGTATAAGTTTTACCTAAAACATCTTGAATTTCAATCGTTTTTTCTCCAGTTGTAAATTGATTTATTTCTAATTCTTTCTTAGAAGAAACCAAATGATTGTATAAACATAAAACACGCATTTGATAAAGAATAGTTTTCAAAGTATTTTCATTTATACGATCTCGATATTGAGTTTCTATTTTTCCTATAAGTTGATTAAGTAATCTCAAATATTCTTTTCCATTTTTTTCAAAAATGGTTTGAGGAGATTTTGGATACATTTGATATAAATTTTGAATAGTAGTTTTAAAACTTAACCATTCTTTTAAATTTTGTATTTTGATTTTATTATTTATAAATTCTTTTTCATGTTCTTTTGTTTGACTAACGAATAAATTCATTTTATCTTCTCCTTAATTCCTAAAACTAGCATCTACATAATAAATAGGACGGTTTTCTTTATAATATTGTATCTCAAAGTCTGTCATTAAATTCGGTATTTTTCGTTCATCGTGGTGCAAATCCAAACTTACTTTTTCAAAAGTATACCAATATTTGCTTAAATTTTCTAAAGAGGAAGCAAACAATATTTTGTTATCGGTCTTTAAAACAATGTGTTTATTTTTTTTAAAGATTCGATCATATAACTTTAGATAATGCATAGAAGTAAATCGTTTTTTTTCATCTTGCTTTTTTGGCCAAGGCTCAGAAAATGTCAAATAAATTGTATCAATTTCACGTTCAAAATAGTCTACTATATTGTTTGCGTCAGAACAAATGATTCGTAAGTTTTTTAATCGTTTGGTTCCTATATTTTTAATGGCAGTAGCGGTTTGAGAGCTATCAATTTCTAAGCCAATAAAGTTTATGTTTGGGTATTGTTTGGCCATTTCAATTAAAAAAATCCCTCTTCCCATACCAAGTTCCAAACAAATAGGATTATTGTTTTCAAAAATTTTATTCCAATTTTTTTTATGAAGATTTGGATTTTTGATTACATACGAACTATCTTCTAATATATATTTAGCTCCTTTAACTACATTATAGCGCATCGATAACACCTCTTTATTTTAATTTTATCAAAAGATTGAAATAAAGTCTATTTTTTCTTTTTTGTCGCTTTCCATGTCAAAATTTTTCTAAAATGTATTCGCTTAAAAAAGCGTCTACTTAACGTAAACGCTTACTTTCTTTTTATCTCGTCCCAATCTTTCAAATTTTACAATTCCATCTATCTTAGCAAACAAAGTATGGTCCCTTCCCATTCCAACATTTGTTCCTGGATAAATTTTTGTTCCTCTTTGACGATATAAGATAGATCCAGCGGTTACAAATTCTCCATCGCTGGCTTTTGCTCCAAGACGTCTACCAGCACTATCACGCCCATTTTTTGTAGAACCTTGAGCTTTAATGTGAGCAAAACGTTGTATATTGAAAACAAATTTTAACATTCGCTATTCTCCTTCCACTTTTATATTTTTTTTGTATTGTTTTTCTATTTCTTTTAAATGATTGATCATATTTTGAATCAAAGTATTCGTAATTTTGTCATGATTCAATATAAAAATTTTTAAAATTTTTCCGTCGTCGGTGACTTCAATAGTTTTCTTAAAAGATAAAATCGCATTAATACTTGTTGTAACTACACTTGATACAGCACTACAAACAATGTCAAATCCAGCTTGGGCATAACCAGAATGCCCGGAAATCCAAATCGATGCAATCTCTTTTGTAGTTTTATTAATTTTTACACAAATCATAATTATTTAACTTCAATTTTTTTAACAACTAATTTTGTATAAGGTTGTCTATGACCTTGTTTATTACGATATTTCTTTTTAGGTTTGTATTTGAAAACAATAATCTTTTTTTGGCGACCATGTTTTTCCACTGTACAAGTAATTTTTGCCCCATTTACATAGGGATTTCCAGCTTTACCATCCACAAACAAAACGTCTGAAAATACTACTTCACTACCCGCTTCGTTTGGTAATTTTTCTACGTAAATTACATCTCCTTCGCTTACGTAATATTGTTTTCCACCTGTCGTAAATATAGCTTTCATTTCTTACCTCCTTTATTTATAAGACTCGCTGTTCAGGTACTTTTTTATGTTTAAACCTTTACCATGCGGTTTTAGAAAGAAAAGCCCTTCCAAACGTATTAAATTTTATCAAAAATAAGAGTGAATGTCAAACTTTTGCTTTAAAACTTCTTTTTCATGTATATATTTATTTTGTGTTTTAAAAAAATGCAAAGTCTCTTTTTTTAAAATGGTAATATCTTTGTCTTGGTGATGTTTAATTTTTTTGTAAGGAATTGTATACAAGAATCGTTCTAACAAAAATTTATTAGTAAAGTGTTTTCTTTTTTTATAAAAAAATAGTATTTTATAAAATAAAAAAGTTATTATAATCAAATTGTTTAAATTGCTTTTCACATTATATAAGATAAAAAGAAATAAAAAAAATAAAGAAGTATAGTGAATCATTCGCAATGTTTTTTCATAAGGGAAAAATTTTTGAAAAGTCAAAAGCAAAATTTCTCCACCGTCTAAAGGGCGTATGGGTAATAAGTTGAATAAAAGAATTGCTTTATTATAATGTAAAAACAATTGATATGTATTTTCTAAAATCCATCCTTTGCATAAAAGAAAAACAAAAAGAAAATAAAGTAGAATTTGAAACAACGCTCCACCAAAATATATTAGTAAATCTTTGTTAATTGGAGAATTTATCAACTTTTCTGTGGTAGTAACTCCTCCAAATGGAAAAATTTCTACTTGTACCACTTCATAATGAAACCATTTTAAAAAAAAGAGATGTCCTAATTCATGAACCAAAACAATAAAAAAAATTAGTAAAATATTTTTAATAAAGCCAGTAAGTAAAAAACTTATAAAAATAAAATAACTTAAAGAATTAATTTTAAATTTAGTGGATATATTTTTCATAATTGGTATATTCTCCGTTTTCCATAAAAGTCAAAACGGCTTTATTTTCCAAAAATTCTCCAACAATTGTATTTTTTTCAACGTAATCATACATAGAGACATTGTAATTAATTAAATTAGAATACCAAATATCTACTCCATCTATACCTTGTACAATCATAGTTTTCCCTAAATTTTCCTTTTCTCCTAAAAAGACAACCACACCACTTTCTAAAAAATTATAGGTATTGGAATTTAAAGTTAACAAATAAGAATTTCCATTGGGTTCAATTGAAGTATAGTTTTTTCCATTTTCAAAAACAGGTAGAGATGGATTTACTTTATCTGGAATAATTTTACCAAAATACTTTGTATACAAATTGTTTATTTTAGTAAAAGCAAGCGTTTCATTGAAACAATAGTTTTTAAACAATAAAAGATTGGCATCACTGCTCGTAATAAAAATCGCACAAAGCAAAACCAAAATGACACTGATTAACGTTCTTGTAAAAAGATTGGATATGTATTCATGTGTTTCATTTTGTTTTTTATTCCCAGCTTTTTTTACAAAATTAATTCTTTTACTTCGGATACGACTCTGAGCTTCTAAAAGCAAATTATCCATAATTCCTCACCACTATATTTTATTTAGCTAATAAACTTTTTATGCCAAAGATAAAGTAGAAGAAGATTAAATAAAAAACCAAATAAGTCGAAGACAAAAGTATGAAAAAGCAAAAAAATACCAATTTTGTAAAAAAAATAAAGATAGAAAAAACGTAAAAAAATCTTAGAAATATTTTGATAAGATATTTTTAAAAATTGGTTAAGAAAAAATAAAATGGTAAACAGCAAAATAATTTTCCCTTGCGTATAAAGAAGTAAATCAATTGCTATTATACTAAAAAAGTACATTAATTTATTGTTTTTTACAGAAGTTGCTTCTAATAATAAAAAGTCTGTTTTAAAAGGTGTAAAATTGTAAAAACAAACATCCACTAAAAAATGAAGGAAAATCATTCTACACCCCTTAAATCCGTAAGGATGCTTACATATTTTAAACTATCAAAATGAACTGCTGGATTTATTTTAATTATTTTTTCAATTTCATAGGGGTCATTTTTAACTTCTCTAACATATCCTATTAAAATATTTTCTGGATAAATGGAAATATCACTTGTGTAAATTGGAGTACTTTCTTGAATTTCTCCCTTATTATTTATACCTTTTACTACCAATTCATTATTTTCATAAGTTAAAATACCATATACATTATTGATTTTTACAGAAAGATTTAAATCTTTATGAGGAAGTAATTTTACAATGCTACTATTAGAATGAACTTTAGAAATAATACCAACCAGTCCTTGTTCATTGATTACCAAATTTTTTTCTTGAATACCATTATTTTTTCCTTTAAAAATTGTTATTTCATTTTTTAAATTATAAATATCACGATATAAAATTTTGGACTCTTCTAAAGAGTAAGAAACTTTATCTTCGTAATTATAGGCGGATAAAAGTTCTTGATATTTTTTTTCAATGTCTTTATTTTTTATTTCACAAACCATTTGATTTGTATTATTGCTTATATCCATTTTAAATAAAAATGCGTAAATTTCTTCTTTTATAAGAAAAGCTAGAATAAGAAGGACAATACATAGCATTTTTCCTTTTTTTGTCATAAAATTCACCCATTATTAGTATGGAAAATATTTTTAAAATTAAAGCAATTGATGTTCAAAAAAACTAAAAAAAGATATTTCACTAACGATTATATGGTCTAGTAATGGAATTTGAATTATTTCTCCTATTTTTTTTAAATTTTTTGTAAATACTATATCTTCTTTACTAGGCGTTACATCTCCTGTTGGATGGTTGTGTGCAAGTATAAGCTTAACTGCACTGTATTTAATCGCAGCATTAAAAATTTCTCTAGGATGAGTAATACTTTTGTTTTGTGTACCAATAAAAATAACCTCTTCTTTGATAACTTCATTTTTTACATTTAAAAAAAAGGCAAAAAGTTTTTCTTGTTTCATTCCAATAATTTTAATTTGTAATCTTTCATATATATCTTTTGCATTGGTTATTTTAATCTTTTGGGTATTTTTAATAAGTGTTAATCTGCGTCCTAATTCTATAGAAGCTAATAAGGATATGGCTTTGGCTTCTTTGATTCCTTTAATTTTAATTAAATCTTGGTAAGTTATAGAATTTAAATCTTGAAACGTATTTAAAGATTTTACAAGGCGAATGGCTAAATTTTTTACAGACTCTTCTCTATACCCACATCTTAAAATGATTGCAATCAGTTCTTCATTGGATAGACTTTCTCTTCCCTTTTCAATTAATTTTTCTCGTGGTCTTTCGTCTAAAGGTAAATCTTTAATTTTGTAATTCATTCTCATAACTTTCTAACATTTGTTTTAAAATAGGAAGCTGATTTTCTTCTTTGCTCTTAGAAAGTAAAGCATCGTATTTTTTTATTTCTAAAGCAAATTCTTCTGTAATTTCGATTTCTTTAATATAATAGCTGTATTTTTCTTTATCAAAGATGGTAGACAACAATGGTTTGTTTTCTATAGTAATTCCAACAAACAGACGATAATACTCTCCATCAAAAATAATTTTACCTAAAGGAAATCTACTTTTATAATTATTTGCATTTTCTTGATTTTTAAAAACTCCTACTTGATACGCATACAGAATAGGTTTGTTTTTTGCTTCAGCTTTTTCTTTAATATTAAAAAAGAAAACTCCCGCAAGTACAACACCTAACAAAGAGGAAAAAAAAATAATTTTTAACGTTTTTTTCATACAAATCACCTAATGACTTTATATCATAAAGAAAAAGAAAAAAATGTCGATAATTGACATTTTACATATTTTCTATTCTATTTTTTGAACAATACTACTCTTTCCCATAATATGATTTTTGATAAGAACATAATCGGTCGCGTAAACTTTTCCATCATTGTTTATATCAGAAGCTATTAGATAAGCACCTGAAAGCTTTGTTTTTCCCATAATATGATTTTTTACTTTTACGTAATCTGTAGCATAAATTAGACCATCACCATTTACATCACCTTTTACTACAATGGTATAAGTGTATTGAATTTGATTCATTGAAATTGTAAATTTCATTCCAGTTGCAATGAGACCATCTTCAATTGGAATATTGTTTTCATTAGTAAAATGTTGAAATTGAATTCTAGGTTCTGCCATTATTTTTTGTTTTATTTCTCTTATATTTGTACCTAACTGAAAACCACTTACATAATTTGATTTTTTTGTAAGTCCTAAATAGTTCATTACCTC
>CANPIH010000012.1 GCA_947574085.1 uncultured Mycoplasmatota bacterium
AGATACGACATAATTTGTATTTACGAAGTACACCATGAGGACGTCCACATCTTTCGCAACGTGTATAGGCACGAACTTTAAATTTAGGTGTTCTTTGTTGTTTAATTTTTAAACTTGTTTTTGCCATTTTGTTCCTCCTTAATTTCTAAAAGGCATTCCAAAAGCTTTTAATAAGCTTTCAGCTTCCTGATTTGTTTTTGCTGTCGTTACGAATACAATATCCATTCCTCTAATTTTTAAAACATTATCGTATTCTATTTCTGGAAATATCAATTGTTCTTTTATTCCCAAAGTATAATTTCCATGTCCATCAAAAGAGTGATTAGAAACTCCACGAAAATCTCTTACACGAGGAAGGGCTACTTTAATTAGCTTTTCCATAAAATCATACATATTTTCATTACGTAAAGTAACTTTAGCACCAATAGTTTGACCTTCTCTTAATTTAAATCCAGCAATAGATTTACGTGCTTTGGTAACTACTGGTTTTTGTCCAGTAATTATTTTTAGATCTTCTAAAGCAGCATCAATAAACTTTTCTTCACGTGCTCCTTCGCCAACACCCATGTTAATAACTATTTTTTCTAATTTTGGAACTTGCATTACTGTAGAATAGTTAAACTCTTTTACTAAAGCAGGAACAATTTCTTTATTGTATTTTTCTTTTAAAGTACTCATAATACCCACCTATTCCTCTTTCTTTCCATCTTTTTTAGGTTTATCTTCTTTTTTTGTTGTTTTCTTAGCTACATCGTTTTTTTGAACGTTTGATACATGTATTGGAGCAGGCATTTCTATAATGCCACCCTTATCGTTATTATTGGTAGGTTTTTGATGTTTTTTTACAATGTTGATACCTTCTACAACAACCTTATCTTCTTTTCTTAATGTTTTAATTACTGTTCCAGTTTTTCCTCTGTCTTTTCCAGCAATTATTTTAACATTATCGCCAACTTTTATTTTCATCACGAACCTCCTATAAAACCTCTGGTGCTAAAGATACGATTTTGGCAAAATCCTTTTCTCTTAATTCTCTAGCAACAGGTCCTAAAACTCTTGTGCCTACTGGAGATTTATCATCTTTTATAATAACACAAGCATTATCATCAAATTTGATAAAAGAACCATCTTTTCTTTTAACACCTTGAACGCTTCTTACAATGACTGCTTTTACAACTTTTCCTTTTTTAAGATTGGAATTAGGAATTGCTTTTTTTACTGTTCCTATTACTATATCTCCTATGTTTCCAAATTTTCTTGTAGAGCCACCTAGTACACGAATTACAAGTAACTCTCTTGCACCAGTATTGTCTGCAACTTTTAATCTTGATTCTTGTTGTACCATAGTATACCTCCTATAGGATAACAGCTTCGATTAGAATTTCTACAAGTTCATATCTTTTGGTTTTAGAAAGTGGTCTTGTACTTCTAATTCTTACTGTATCTCCTACTTTTGCTTTATTTTCTTCATCATGGGCTGTATATTTTTTGCTTGATTTTACTCTTTTTCCATACAATGGATGACTTTTATACGTTTCCACTAGCACAGTAATAGTTTTGTTGTTTTTGCTAGATACTACTTTTCCAACGAATTCTTGTCTTTTTTCCATTATTCATTCCCTCCTGTACTAGTTTCTCTTTCTTTTAAAACGGTTAACATTCTAGCTACATCTTTCTTCATTTCTCTTATTTTAGATGGCTTTTCAAGTGATCCAGTTGCATTTTTTACACGCAAATTTAAAAGTTCTTTTTTCGTTTCTTTTACTTTTGTTATAATTTCTTCATCTTTTAATTTTCTTATTTCACTAGTTTTCACTTGAAACACCCTCTTTCATAACAAATTTTGTTTGAACTGGTAATTTATGAGAGGCAAGTCTTAATGCTTCACGAGCAATTTCTTCTGAAACGCCACTGATTTCAAACATTATTTTGCCTTCTTTTACTACAGCTACCCATTCATCTACGTTACCTTTACCTTTACCTTGACGAGTTTCTAAAGGTTTCTTTGTTCTTGGCATATGAGGAAATATGTTAATATATACTTTTCCACCACGCTTCATATAACGAGTCATTGCAATACGAGCCGCTTCAATTTGGCGAGCGCTTATCCAATTACCTTCTTTTGCCATAAGTCCATACTCACCGAAATGAAGTTCTGTATTTCCTTTGGCATGTCCATCATACGTCCATCTATGCGTTTTTCTAAATTTAGTTCTTTTTGGCATCAACATGATTAACACTCTCCTTTTTTACAGATTTTGAAGGAAGAATTTCACCTTTGTATATCCAAACTTTAACACCAATTTTTCCATAAGTGGTATCGGCTTCACTATGAGCGTAATCAATATCTGCACGAAGTGTATGAAGTGGAACTGTTCCTTCCGTATATCCTTCCGTTCTTGCCATTTCTGCACCAGCAAGTCTTCCTGAAACAGCAGTTTTAATTCCTTTTGCTCCAGCTTTCATTGTATTACGAAGAGCTCTTTTTTGTGCACTTCTAAATGGAGCGCGATTTTCTATTTGAGTTGCTATATTGTCTGCAACCAATTTTGCTATTAAATCTGGATTTTTTACTTCCACAATAGAAATATATACTTCTTCTCCAACAAATTTTGATAGACTCTTACGAAGGCGTTCAATATCTTCTCCACCACGACCAATAATTACTCCTGGCTTTGCAGTATTAATAGTTACTTCACATTTATCTTTTTTTCTTTCAATAACAACTGAGGCAACGGCTGCATCCTTTAAATTTTTTGCAATATATTCACGAATTTTAATATCTTTATTTAAAGTATCACCAAAATCACGTTTTTTTGCATACCACTTAGAATCCCAAGTTTTATTTACACCAAGTCTATATCCAATTGGATTTACTTTCTGTCCCATCTATTTTGCCTCCTTACCATCACTTACTTTAACAGTAATGTGACTTGTTCTTTTATCTCTTCTGTCCACATTTCCACGACTCGCAAATTTAATTCTTTTGTAAACAGGTCCTGGATTAATATAACACTCACTAACAAATAAGTCAGCTTCATTGGCACTTTCATTATGAACAGCGTTTGCAATTGCACTTTTTAAAACTTTTTGAATCAATCGACTGGCTTTAGTATTCGTTGTTTCTAAAATGCCTTCAGCAGTTGCAACATCTTTTCCACGAATTAAATCCAATGTCATTCTTGCTTTTCTTGGTGCAATCATTGCACTTTTATGTATTGCGTAACTTTCCATTTATGAACCTCCTACTTTTGTCCTGCGTGTCCACCGAATTTACGGGTAGCCGCGAACTCTCCTAATTTATGTCCAACCATTTCCTCTGTCACATAAACAGGAATAAATTCTTTTCCATTATGTACAGCAAATGTATGTCCTACAAAATCTGGGAATATTGTGGAACGACGAGAATACGTTTTGACAACTTCTTTTTTATTTGCCTTATTCAATTCTTGTACTTTCTTTAATAATCTATCAAAAACATAAGGTCCTTTTTTTAAACTTCTTGCCATAATTCCCTCCTACTTTTTCTTTCTACTAACAATAAGTTTGTTAGAAGCTTTTTTATTTTTTCTAGTTTTGTATCCAAGAGCAGGTTTCCCCCAAGGAGTAACTGGTGTTTTACGTCCAATAGGTGCACGTCCTTCCCCTCCACCATGTGGATGGTCATTAGGGTTCATAACAGAACCGCGGTTGGTTGGTTTAATACCCATATGTCTAGTTCTTCCAGCTTTACCAATGTTAACAAGTTCATAATCTTCATTTCCAACAACACCAACGGTAGCTACACACACACCTAAAATTTTTCTCGTTTCACCCGATTGTAAGCGAACTAAAACATATTTCCCTTCACGTCCTAATATTTGAGCAGAAGCTCCAGCACTACGACATAGTTCTGCACCAGCTCCTGGTTTAAGTTCAATACAATGAATCACTGTACCAACAGGAATATTTTCAAGTGGTAAAGCATTTCCAACTTTAATGTCGGCATTTGCACCACTTTCGATAATCATACCCACTTTTAACTCTTTAGGAGCAATAATATATCTTTTTTCACCATCTTTATAATGAATCAAAGCAATATTAGCACTACGATTTGGATCGTATTCAATGGTAGCTACACGTCCTGGAACACCATTTTTATTTCTTTTAAAATCAATAACGCGGTATCTTTGTTTTGCACCGCCACCAATATGGCGAACCGTCATTTTTCCTTGATTGTTTCTGCCACCTGTTTTTGTCTTTTTAACAGTTAAAGTTTTAAGAGGCTTGCTAGAAGTGATTTCTTCGTTTGCAAGTGAAGACATTCCCCTACGACCATTTGTCGTTGGCTTGTATTTTTTAATTGCCATTACAATACCTCCCTACATTTCAATCGTTTCGCCATTTCTTAGCGTAACGATAGCTTTCTTATAAGTTTTAGTTTTTCCAGTGTATTTCCCAACTCTTCTGTCTTTAGGTTTTGTCACTAAAGTATTTATTTTTTCAACATGAACACCAAAGTGAGATTCAATCGTTTTTTTAATCTGAGTTTTTGTCGCTCTTTTGTCTACTTTAAAAGTATAAATACCTTTTTGGGCATTCATCATACTTTTTTCAGTAACTACTGGAGCAAAAATAATATCGGGGTTAGTCATTTTTTAGTACCTCCTCAATGTAATTAATTGTAGCTTCGTCACATACCAAAATATCTGAATTTACGACATCATAACAATTAATTTCATCTGCTAAAAGGGCATAGGTATAACCAAGATTTCTTGAAGCCATATATAAATTTGGATTATCTTCTTTGGTCACAAATAATACCTTTCCAACTAAATTTAATGTTTCTAATAAAGTTTTCATTTCTTTTGTCTTTAATGTATCAAATTTAATACTATCTATTACAATTAATTCATTACCAGTATATTTATAAGTTAAAGCACTTTTAAGAGCAAGAACTTTTTCTTTTTTGTTAATTTTAAAAGTGTAATCACGTGGTACAACACCTAAAGCAACTCCTCCACCACGCCATACAGGTGAACGATTAGATCCTGCTCTTGCACGTCCAGTTCCTTTTTGTTTCCATGGTTTTCTTCCTCCACCAGAAACTTCACTTCTCGTTTTGGTTTTTGCTGTTCCTTGACGACTAGCATCCAATTGCAAACGAATCATTTTCTTTAAACAATCATCATTAGTCTCAATTTTCCAAATAGAATCACTTATTGTGATATCTTTAAGTTTTTCACCTTTTTGATTTATAAGTTCAACTTTTGCCATTTTTTATCCCTCCAATAAGTGTCCTAATTTTCCTCTACATCTGCTGTTTTTTCTTCAGCAGGTGTAGTTTCTTCAATTTGTTCTTCCGTTGCAGAAATTTCTTCTGTAGAGTGAGTTTCTGTACTTTCTTCTACAGTTGTTTCCATAACTTCTTCTACTGCATCCACAACTGTTTCTTCCAAATAAGTTATTATTTCAAATTCGTTTTTCTTTTTATTGTTTTTTACAGCTGATTTAATAAAAACTAATGAATTTTTTGCTCCAGGAATATTTCCGCTTATCAAAATATAATTCTCATTCACATTCACTTCAATAATTTGTAAGTTTTGAATGGTTATCGTTTCATTTCCCATATGTCCTGGTAATTTTTTACCTTTTAAAACTCTTTTTGGCAACATGGTTCCCATTGACCCAGGGCCTCTATGATAATGAGAGCCATGAGCCATTGGTCCACGATTTTGATTGTGTCTTTTAATAACACCTTGAAAACCTTTACCTTTAGATGTACCTGTAACATCTACAACATCTCCAGCTTCAAACACATCTGCATTTAAAGTTTGACCTCTTGTATATTCCCCATCAACATTTCTTAATTCTTTTAAGAAGCGCTTAGGAGTAGTGCTTGCCAACTTCGCATGTCCTATTTCTTGCTTTGTGGCATTTTTTTCTTTTTTATCTACTACGCCAAGTTGGATTGCTTTGTAGCCATCATTCTCTACTGTTTTCACTTGCATTACTACATTAGGGGTCACTTCCACAACAGTAACTGGAATTAATTTTCCATCTTTTGTGAAAACTTGTGTCATTCCAACTTTACGTCCTAAGATTCCTTTCATATCATTTTTCCTTCCTTCTCATTATAATTTGATATCAATGTCTACTCCACTTGGAATATCCAAATGAGTTAACGCATCAACAACCTCTTTACTAGGTTCTAATATATCAATAAGTCTTTTGTGAGTACGACTTTCAAATTGTTCTCTTGAATCCTTGTACTTGTGAACCGCTCTTAATACGGTAATTTTTTCTACCTCCGTCGGAAGAGGAATTGGTCCACTCACCTTTCCACCTAGTCTTTTTACGGTTTCTACGATTTTTCCAGTAGCTAAATCCAATGTTTTATTATCAAAAGCTCTTAGATTAATACGTACTTTGTTTTTTGACATATTCTTGTGTCTCCTTTCGCCTATATCGAGTATAGACTAGCTCCGCACAAATTACCTGAAATTCTAGTTTGATTTTTAACAACTCCACCTAGTGTATCAGCAACCTTGCACATCAAAGCCGTCATACAGATTCAATTATAGCAATATATTATATGAAAAGCAAGTAGAAATTTTGCCTATTTAACAACAAAAAAAGCTATTCTTACGAATAACTTTTCCAAAAAAATTATTTTTCACAAACAAAACCTTTGTTTTTTAAAACCTCTAAATAGTCTTCAGTAAACAAAAGGGAATCATCATTTAAAGTATTTGGATAAATAAAAGAGCGTACTCCAACAATTGTATTATTCTTTTTATCCACATAAATAGTTGCTTTTTCATTTTTATCAATATTATTTAAAAATTTATCAAAATCTTGCTTATTTTTAAAGTTACAATTTTCATAAAATGTTCCATACAATATTTTGTTATCTTCAGTTACTTCAAATTGATATTCTTTCAATACTGTTAAAGAAATGTTTAATTTAGGATTTGTAATTGACTCACTTTCTTTTTTACATTTATACAATGCTTTGTAATAATTGAGATTATCAATATTTTGATAGAATAAATCACTTGTATTACTATTATTTTTTTGCATAAGAATGATATCTATACCCACTACAATTAGTATGCAAAATAACAAAACAATTACTATTATTTTCTGATTTGTCTTCATCTAATCACCTTTATTAATATTTACAACTCTGACTTTGCGAATCAAAAGTAGTACCTTCTGGACAATTATAGCAACTATCTCCTATAAGGTATAACCCATCAGAACATTTTAATTCTGTGTATTCTTGACCAGTTGGACAACACATAGTATCTGGTGTACATTCACTTGGATTCGATAGATCACAATTGCAGTTTCCTCCTCCTGAGCAACACTTTTCATAAGGCACTTTACATACTGAACTTGAAGTTGCTTTTTCAGCAAAAACTGGAGGTACAGCTTTTTTTATGGTATATTCTATATCACAAATTCCTATATTTCCAGCTATATCTTGTACAAAACCTCTTGTTATAAAATTACCACTCTTAGAATTTGTTATAGAATTTATATTTTTAAATTCATTTATAATATTAGGTAGTAAATTAGTATTATCTTTTTTGAAGTTCTCTAAATGATAATATTGACCATTCTTATCTATTCCACTTGTATCATCTTTTATTGAATTTGGAACCCACTGAACATCAACGTTTTTATTATAGTAATTTTTACCAGGAACTTTATTTGTCGTAATTTCTAAACTACAACTAGGAGGAGTTGCGTCTCTTTGAATTTCAATTGAGCAAGTATTAAAGTTCCCAGCTTTATCGTAAATGGTTGCTACTATTGTAGTAGATTTGGTATCCCACGTCATAGAAGGTCTAGCATTATCATTATAAGGAAGTAATGCCAACATTGGCCAGCCCTGAGTAATAAATATAGACCTGACACCACTACCTCCCTCATCACTTCCATTAATGACTAAAGTGGTTTTTGGACCGTTATACCACACCCAATTTGGTCTTTCCTCTGTTTCTATGTTACATGTTGGCTTCGTTGTATCAATGTTATCAATAGTAATAATATTATTTTGAGGTTCTTTAGAAACATTACCTGCTTCATCTCGTACACAAGCATAATACTTGCCATTTTCGGATACGGAATAAGTTGCTTCTGTTTTCTTATTAGTAATATAATCATCTATAACTGTTGAACACGTTGGAGTTTCGTTTGCCTCTTCTAATTTTTTGATATAATATCCAGCAAGACCAGAGCCATTGCCATCTGTCATTTCTAATACCAAAGTCTTTACATTTGACCAAGTTTTTTTAGAATCTTCTTCAGAAAGAGAAAAACGAATTACACGTGGTGCTTCTTTATCAATCTTTACTTGTTTTGAAACTTCACCAGATGTTGTTGCAGTTCTTACCTTAGCAAAATAAGAATTATTAATTAATTTGCCATCGTCTACCTTAACAATATACTCATTTTTATTATCATTGTCTAAATCAAAATGCGTACGCCATTTTATTTCTTCAAAAGGTTCATCATTTTTTAAAACTACTTTTAAATCCACGTTCGTATTTACCCAAGTGTTTTCTGGAATTTCTTCATGAGTACCAGCTTTAAAAGCTTTCAAAGATATATTTAAATTTACATTTTCTGTCTCACAGTTTTCCTCATCCGAAAAATGTCCATAATAATTTCCTTCTGCATTTTCTATAAATACAATATGGCAATTCAAAATGTGTCGTCTATCTCTTGGATCGTAAATGTTGCCAGCTTCATCATCAGAATCCAAATACCCAAGTTTAATCAAATTATCTACATTTGTTACTAAATTTTTACTTTCATTAGCATAAACAGATGCTTTCGTTTCAATATACTTTACTAAATTTTCATAAGCTTTTTCTTTCATTCTTTTTGACACAGAATTAAACCCAGTCATAGCAATAGTAATAATAATTGCCAGTATTACAATTACTGCCAGTAACTCTACCAATGTAAATCCTTTTTTCTTCATTTTTACCTCCGTATTGTTATTAAAATTATAACTCATTTTAAGAAAGATGAAAAGCAAAAAAAGAAACCTTAACTGTTTCTTTTTTTCGCTTTTTTCTTTTTTTTGCTTCTATCTTTTACTTTTTTTAAATTTATTTTTTGAATTAACATATATCCAGTACCTAATCCTATTAGAAAATCCAGTACTAAAAGAATTCCTAAAAAAATATTGTTCTTTTTTGATTTATCACTACTCTTTTCAATAATTTCCTTATTTGGATTTTGAGACTCTTCGGAAACATCGTTAGGTGTTGTTTCTATTTTTATATCTGAAGAAGAATCAGAGTGATCGTTTTCGTTCAAAATTTCATTTTTTTCTTCCATATTTGAAGAATTGTTCTTATCTATATTAGGTGAATTCTTGTTCCCCGTAGTAGAGTTGTTTTCTGTTTCTTTTTTATCACGAACAATAGTAAAGACAAAATCGTCTTTAGTTACACCATCCTCTGCTATAATTGTCAAAGTACAAGTCTTAGTTCCTTCAGTAACATTGCATGAATCACTTTTATGTTGCACTTTATCACTGTTAGTTAAAAAAGTAAAATAAATACTTTTTGTCTCTTTGCTTATTTTTAGATCGTATTTTTTTATTTTTGTATCAAATGGTTTTGTTAAAGTACCTCCATGAACTTTTAAATTAGAAATGCTTGTATCAGATGAAAGTATATTGTTAGAAGTATTTTTCCTTGCTACAGAAATCGTATAGGTCTTTTGATTTCCAGAAGGGGCTTCTACTACGATTTTACATTGTGTAACTCCCACTTTTAAAGAACAACGCTCTCCAGAAACCACTTTAGCTTTATTATCTGTAGGAATAGGATTAAATTGAATTGAATCTACACTATTTTCTACAGTAATTCCATAAATAGTTAAAAAAGGATCAAATTTAGGAGACAATTTACCATGACTTGGAGTAATAGATTTTAAAGTAGCATCTTTACTAACACCGCAAGTAGCATCGTAAGTATTTTTAGAAACTAAATTTCCATTTTCTCCAAAATAATTACCATATTGATCAACTGTACATTGATTAAAGGTATATTCCAAATTATGAACAGAATAAACGCTATTATCTGTCATAGTAACTTCTACTTTTGCTACAGTATAAGATCCATTAATTGCTCCATCTCGATAAAAATAAAAATGATTGTCTAAACCTGTCTTATTTTTCCATAAAGAACTCATTTCTATTGAAGTTATTGTTCCATTCGTAATATGGAAATCTCCCTCAATTCGATTTAATGTAATATTTTCCACTTTTAATACAAATTCGTAAGTATTGGCAGAGGTCTGTGTTGGATTAGTAAACTCAATTGTCCCAGCATGTACAAACAATGGCATTAAAAGTATAAAAAAGATAAATATAAATATTTTTTTCATAAAATCCCCCCTATTTCACAATTAAACTTTCACTATCTTTCATTTCCTTTGGCTTAGTAATATCCATATAATCCAAAAGAGTAGGTGCAATATTTGTTAAATCACCTTCTTCTTTTAAAATCACATTGGAGTCAACAATAATAAAAGGAACTTTCGATGTTGTATGTGTTGTCACTGGATTGTTTTCTTCATCCAACATAATATCTGCATTCCCATGGTCCGAGGTAACAATAACTTTATAAAAATTATTTTCTGCTTCTTCCAGCAATTTTCCTAAACAAACATCCACCGTCATTATAGCTTTTACAGTTGCCTCAAAATTCCCTGTATGACCTACCATATCTGGGTTTGCAAAATTAACCAATATAAAATCTACGTCTCTTTCCATACAAGCAATAGTTTTTTTTGTTACTTCTACTGCACTCATACGAGGATCTAAATCATAAGTCTTGACCTTTAAAGAAGGAACTAAAACTTTAGAACAATTTTCTATATTTCCTTCGTATTCTCCATCAAAAAAATAAGTGACGTGTGCGTATTTTTCTGTCTCCGCTACCCGAGCTTGTGTCAATCCTAACTTAGATAAATATACTCCTAAAGGATTTTCTACTAATTCTTTTTTTAAAAAAGATATTGTTTTTATTTTTTTATCAATAGGAACAAATGTATATACATCCAAATTATCGTAACATAACACCGGATAGTTATTATATGATTTATTGACAAAAGAATCAAGTATTTGTTTGGCACGGTCAGTTCGATAATTCATCCAAATAAGACTATCTCCATCTTTAAGAAGTCCTTTACTATTTAATAAAATGGGTGGTAAAAACTCATCTGTTATTTTTTTCTTATAACAAGTATTCAAAGCACTTTCTACTTTTCTTACTGTAGCTCCTACTCCTTTTGTTATTAAATCATAATAAGTCTTGGTTCGATCAAACTTGTTATCTCGATCCATAGCGTAAAATCTACCACATAATGTAGAAAGACTACCAATTCCAGTTTCTTCTATTTTTTTTTCTAATATTTTTATGTACTGATAAGCACTTGTAGTTTTTGTATCTCTTCCATCTGTAATTATATGAAAATAAATATTTTGAATGTCATCATTTACCAAATGTTCATAAAGTTTTAAAAAATGATTGTAATCAGAATGAACTAAGCCATCACTAAACAATCCCATTATATGAATAGAAGAATTATTCTCCTTTGTTTTTTTTATCAAAGATTGATACTCCTCATTATCCTTTAAATCAGTATCTAAAAAATCATGAATTCTTCCCACATCTTGAACAAGTTTTCTTCCTGCTCCTATAGTCATGTGTCCAATCTCACTGTTACCAAATTGCCCTTTTAAAAGTCCTATAGGTTCTTCAGATGCCCAAAGTAAGGAATGGGGATAACGTTCCCATAAATGATTAAAATTTTGAGGATTTGCATCTTGAATTGCATTTCCATACTTTTCATTCCGGAATCCAAAGCCATCTAGAATAATTGTTAATATTTTTTTCATGTTATCACCATATGTTTTCAATTATACTATTATAAAGAAAAAAACTCAAATTATTCCTTTTATCGAGTTTTCTTTAATATATATTTTTGTTTTGAAAAATAATAATCGTAATTCTCCATTATCTCAAAATAAAAATCTTTAACATTTTTAGCCCAAACCTTTGTTTCTTCACATAGTTCTGATTGTTCTACTGGATCAGGTGCAGTTTTTTTCCCAGTTACATAATGATAAGATAATTCATTTATAGAAGAAAGAGTATATTTATTATAATTATTTTTAAAATTAGCGCAGAAAGAAATAATTCCAGCCTCTGGTGTCGGAAAAATTAAATGTTCGGATTTATATTTCATACCACCAAAATTATTTCTTGTACGAGAGGAATAACTTCCTTCAGGACCTATTTCTGAAAAAGAAACAGCGAGTGCTAAAATTTTATCATCAATTTGAAATAAATCACATATTTTTCCCAAATACTCACTATATTTTTGACCATTATTTACAATTAAATCATCTGTATGATCATACGATAAAGTTTCTATTTTGGAGTTAGTAAATATCTCTTCTTTTTTACCCCCCCCCCATTCTTCTAAATCAAGAGCAAGTTTATCACGATTTAAATAATAAACGAATTTCATACATATTGCTTCTGGATTCGTAAAATCAGACTCTGAACTTGGAAAAATCAAAGAAAAATCTTCATAATTTTTTGTTGTTTTTCGGGCTAATTCAATTACCGTTTGGCTATTAAAATGAAAATAATCACTATATTCAGTCAAATAAGAATCATACAAAGCTAATTTTTCTATATATTGATTTTCTTTTAATTCATTAAGATTTTCACCATCAATAACAAATTCTTTATCTTTTCCCTCTGATTGGATATTAAATGATAAATCAAACAAAGAATTATATAAGTATTCTTCAAAAGAATATACATTTTGGGCATTACTAATCTCCCAAAAATCTCCATTTGCTAATTTTAATAGACCAAGCCCTAAAAGCACTCCAATCACTTTATATTTAAATGTACTCTGATTTAAACCTTTTTCTGTCTGAATGTATTTATTTGCTAATTTTTCAAAACGAGAAAAATATTTACTATCAATCATATAAAAATGATTATTAAAAGTAACAAAAGCTTTATCTTGAATTGGTTTATTTAAAATTCCATTCATTTTTAATTTATAATATTCCTTTTTTAAATTAACTAGCGTTTCTTTATTTTTATTCAATTCGTTATTTTTCATATTTTTTTCACCTCTTTTTTTAACACAACAGTAAAGAATTTTACTAAAATTTTTAAAGTTTGTCAAATTACAACTTTTAAAAACAATATTTTTATCTAAAAATAAAAAAGATATAATTTTTTTAAATTCTAAAGCTTTTAAGACAAAAAAAGACAACTTTTTTGTTGTCTTATGCAAGAACAAAATTATTATTTAACCTTAAATTATCTGCTAGTGTTGCAATAAATTCAGAATTGGTAGGTTTACTCCTATCGTAATCAACACTATGTCCAAATAATTCCTCCATTAAATCATAATCTCCTCTAGCCCAACTTACTTCAATCGCATGACGAATCGCTCTTTCCACACGACTGGCTGTTGTATCAAATCGAGTGGCAATCTCTGGATAAATACATTTTGTGATTCCACCGATCATATCTGGATTTTGATACATCATGTAAATACTTTCACGTATATATTGATAACCTCTTATATGAGAAGGGATTCCTAAAGAATGTAATAGTTTACTAATTGCAAGTTCTATTTTATTATCTTTTGTTTCTATTGGTTCTACGGAATCATTCATTACATCTAAAATTCTTTTTTCTAAAGTAGGCATATGAATTGGTTTTAACATAAAATAATCAATGCTATATTGTTTAACCAGCTTAACAGCTGAATCTTTACTATAACTTGTTAAAATAATTACGTTTTTATGAATATTATTTGCTTCCATTTCTTCTAAAATACGTATCCCATCAACTTCTGGCATTATAATATCCATCAAAAGAATATCAAATTCATTTGCATGCTTTAGAATATATTCTAAACCCTCTTTCCCATTATTAATTGTTTTTACTATATTGATAACTGCGTGACTACTAAAATACTGCTTTGTTTTACTTAAAACTGATTCTGTATCATCAATTAAAAGTGCATTAATTGTTGTTTTCATCCTCTTCTCCTTTTTACTATATTTTTACTGCACGCAAATTCATTATAAAAAAGAACAAGACAAAATACTAGAAAATGTTTTGTCTTGTTATGTAAAAAGATGTAAAAATTTGTCGATTTTTAAAATTTATTTAAAATTTGACATATATTTTTAGGATTATTAGCACAATTACCAAGCAAATAACCATCTATTATGTCAAATTTTGCAATTTCTGTTATATTTTCAAGTGTAATTCCCCCTCCATACAAAATAGGAAGAGAAAAAGAATACTGATTAAAAATTTTTTCTTTTAGCTTTTTGATTATTGTTGCCAAAACTTCTATATTGTTTATTTCTTTAGTACGGACCGACCACGCTGGCTCATAAGCAAGAATACAATTCTTTATTTCTTTCTCTGTTAAGTTATTTAGAATAGCATTAATACTTTTTTTAATTTCATCTACTGTTTCCTCCATAGTTTGTTTTTCTTTTTCTCCAATACACAAAACTACTTTTAAACCATTTTCGGTAGCGTTTTGTATTTTGATAATGGATGTTTTAGCGTCTTCTAAAAAGTCTATATGATTTACAAGTACATAAGAAACTTTTAAACTTTTTAGTTGACTTCCAAGAATTTCTCCAGTGAAACTTCCAGATAGATAAGTAGAAAAATTTTGACTTCCTATAGAATAGGGAACATCATAAAAAAAACTTAAATAAAGAGATGAAGGAAATAAAACCAATTCCCAGCCTTCTTTTTTTATATTGACCAATTGTTTTTTGTATTCCAAAATTTCTTTTAAATTTTTATTAGATTTTAAATTACACATCAAGTATTTCAATTTTCTCTTCCTCTCTTATGGCATCTATAGCAATTAAATGACCTTTTGTTAAATATTCTAAAGTAGCTCCCCCACCTACAGACAAATAAGTAAAATCGTTAGAAAAACCTAGATTTTTAACAGCACTTACGGAATCTCCTCCTCCCACAACAACTATTGCAGACTGTTTTTTCAATAAAGATAATAATTCTTTTGTACCATTAGAATAACGATTTTCTTCATATTTGCCCATTGTTCCATTTAAAAAAATGGTTTTACTAGATTGTATAGCGGTTTTGTATTTTTCAAGTGTTAAATTTCCAATGTCCATGATTACTTCGTTATCCCCAATTTCATTTATTCTTTTATAACGTGTATAATTTTCATCATATGTACTACCAACAATGGCGTCTAATGGAAGCATAAGTTTCTCTCGATAGGTTAGCAATATTTGTTTTAAATTTTCTATAGTGCTAATGCTTTCCGTAGCTAAAGAGCCACCTACATTAAAATTAAGAGCTTTTAAAAAGCTATTGGCAAGTCCACCTGCTAGGAGTAAATGATCACATTTAGGAAGAAGAGTATGAATCAGATCCAATTTATCTTCTACTTTTGCTCCTCCCATAATAACAGTAAAAGGCAATTCTGGTTCTTTTAAAAAGCGATCCAAAGTCAAAAGTTCTCTAGAAACAGAAAAGCCAATACAACTAGGAATGTATTTAGAAATTCCAACTGTTGAAGCATGATTTCTATGAGCAGAGGCAAAAGCATCCATTACAAATACATCAGCTAAAGAAGCCCAAAAAGAAGAAAGTTGGGCATCACATTTGGTTTCTAATTGGTTTGGAATATCCAAAAACCTAGTGTTTTCTAACATTAAAATATCTCCTGGTAACATCATTTCAATTCTTTTTGAAAGTTCAGAATTCAAAAATGTTCGACTAAAATAAACCTCTTTACCTAATAATTCTTGAAGCCTTCTAGAAATTGGTTCCAAAGAATAATAGGATTTATCTTCTTCTTTTTTTATTTTTCCTAAATGACTTAAAATAATAATTTTACATTGATTTTGAATCAAATAACGGATGGTTTCCAAACTATTCATTATTTTTGTATCATCCAAAATCATTCCTTTGTATAAAGGAACATTAAAATCGCATCTTAGGAGAACTCTTTTTTCTTTTAAGTTCATTTTTTCCATTCTCTGTTTCATGTGTATCACCTTTAATTTTTTTATTATAACAAGTTCTTATTGAATCTCAAACATTTTTTTTGCTGTACGAAGCATTTGAGCTGTGTATCCTCTTTCATTGTCATACCATGACGCTATTTTTACTAATTGATGATTATTAACTTCTAAAACTTTCGTTAAAGAACCATCTACTAAAGAACCACATTTTTTTCCAATTACATCACTGGATACAATTGGATCAAAAGTTACCTTCAATGTTTCACTTTGGTTCTGAATTAAAATAGCATTGATTTCTTTTTCTGTAGCATTTCTTTTAAGTTCTAAAACCAAATCGCACAAAGAACCATCACTCACTGGAACACGATAAGCAAGTCCATCCATTTTATCTTTCAATTCTGGTAAAACTTCACTAATAGCTTTTGTAACACCTGTTGATGTAGGAATAATATTCATAGCAGCTGCACGTCCTCTTCGTTCTTTAATTCCTTTTTTATGTGGAACGTCCAAAGTCACTTGATCATTCGTATAAGCATGAATTGTACTCATAAAACCTTTTTCTATTCCAAATTCATCATTTATAACCTTTAAAATGGGTGCTAAACAATTGGTAGTACAAGAGGCACCTGAAACAATGACGTCTTCTTGAGTTAACTCAGAATCATTTACTCCATACACAATTGTTTTAACTTTCCCTTTTGCTGGGGCAGAAATTAAAACTCTTTTTGCTCCAGCTTCAATATGTTTATAAGCAGTCTCTAAAGTTGTAAACAAACCAGTACATTCTAATACCAAATCAATATTTAACTCGTTCCACGGCAATCGTGATGGATCTTTTTCTTTATAAACTTTAACTCTTTTTTTCTTGTTGATAACCAATTCGTCTTGATCAAAAGAAATTAAATCTTCATGAAAAGAACGATGATTCGTATCATACTTTAACAAGTAAGCTAACTCCTCAGCGCTAGTTAAATCGTTGATGGCAACAATATCAAAATCTATTCCTGTAATAATTTCACGAAACGCCATTCTTCCTATTCTACCAAACCCATTAATTGCAACTTTTATCATAACAAAATCCTTTCTTTTTATCCTATAAACTCTCGAAGTATAGAATCTTTACTTATATATTCACTAGAAATTGGATAAAATCTCTGTAATGAATCAATTAATCTTCTTGCTTCTTCATAATAAGGAGAATCTATATCTACAGAATAAAGTAAAGGTTCTACAAAAACTTTTAAAACCCCTACTTCAAACGCATAAGCTGTATTAATAATACAGTTAGCTTGATGAATAAAAGGAAAAATATATTTTTCTTCTCCTTCTCGAACTTTTTGCCATATTTCTATTGTTTTGGATACATTTGCTCCTCGAGTTCGATTGTCTCTTATAATTCTTCGTAGCAATCTTAAATCCACAGTAGAAATATAATTATGTCTATCTATTCCTAAAGGAATAAAAGGACTTAAATATATTTTATATTTGTATTTCTCATCAATCGAGCTTGAAAGTTCTTCATTCAATCCATGAAGCCCTTCAATAAGTAATAAACTTCTTTCTTTCATTTGAACAGAATTCGCACTTCTACTTTTCTTTTGAATAACAAAATCGTATACTGGAAGACATACTTCCTTTCCATTTAATAGATTAATTAAATCTTCATTAAACATCTTAGTATCAATTGCATTTAAAGATTCAAAATCGTACTCTCCTGTTTCATCTCGAGGAATTTCTTCTTTATCCTTATAATAATCATCTACTGAAATTGGAATTGTATCATAGCCAAAAGCTTTTAAATAACTTGCTAATCTTTTCGTAGTTGTAGTCTTTCCTGTAGAGGATGGACCTGAAATTAATATCATTTTTATCTCTTTATGACTCTGTATTTCATTTGCTACTTTGGAAATACTTTTGTTAAAAATCAATTCACAAGATCCAATAAATTCTTTTATTGTACTATTACTAACTTCTTGATTCAAATCGGATAAATATTGTGTGTGCATAAGCTTTAACCAATTTTGACCTTCTAAAAAAGTTTGAACTATTTTTTCATAATGAACGTATTCTGGTATCTTTCCTAAAGTTCTTGCACTTGGACATAGCAAAACAATTCGATTGTTATTTAAAAATTTTAAATCAAATTTATTGATGTTTTTCGTATTGTATGGCATATCAGTGTAGTAATTATTGTAATATTTTTTCAATTGATAAAAACTTACTATATCACTATTAATATTGTGTATATTTTTTGCTTTTTCTTCTTGATTGTGCTTTAAAAAATAACGAATAGCATCTCTTTTATCAACATTGTATTTAATTATTTTTTCATCATTGTTGATTATTTTTAACATCGCTGATTTAATAGAATTTAAATCCTTTTCACAAATTTTAATCCCACTTATTTCTGTCATTATGCCTTTAGGAACGCTATGCAAAAACAACACTTCTGCATTCTCAAAAGTTTCTTTTACTGCCACTTCAAAAATAAACTTCAAAGCAGCTTGATACATACGGTAGCCATATGGACTTAAAATATCTAAAAAAGAAACAACAGTATCTTTTATGATCTTTGAGTGTATCGGAAGAATTTCACCATTTGCTTTTACTCCAATAATACTGTGTGTCATTTTATCCTGATAATATTGTGCTATTTCATAAAGCGAGGTTCCATAAGAAAAACTTTTATTTGTTTTATCTGGAAACGTTATTTTAATCTCTTGCATTGTATACCCCTCATATTCTAATTTATTTTATCACAAATTAAAAGGATTTGTATAGTAAGACTTGCATTTTTATCTTGCAAAAAAAGACATCTTTTTTTCGTATAAAATATTCTTGAATAATCTATGATAGTAATAGGTGAGACAAAAATGAATATTATTCCAACAGTAGTTGAAAAAAATAACAATCATGAATACGCATACGATTTATATTCGAGACTTTTAAAAGACAGGATTGTTTTTTTAACAGGAGAAATTAATATGTCTAGTGCGAATATTATTATCAGTGAACTATTGTATCTGGATTCTTTAAATCATGAAGAAATTTGTTTGTATATTAATAGCCCTGGTGGAGAGGTATGTAGTGGATTTGCAATATTTGACACCATTCAATATATTAAAAGTGATGTAAGAACCATTGTTGTGGGAATGGCAGCTAGTATGGCAGCGTTCTTGCTAGCTTGTGGAAATAAACGTTGTGCTTTAAAAAATGCTGAAGTTATGATTCATCAACCTTTAGGAGGAATACAAGGTCAAGCAACCGATATTAAAATTGTCGCAGATCATATAGTAAAGACTAAAAATAAATTAATCGAAATTTTAGCAAAGAAAACCCAAAAAAAAACCTCTATTTTAGAAGCAGATATGGAAAGGGATTTTTATATGGATAGTAAGGAAGCTTTAGAGTATGGAATTATAGATGAAATTCTATAATTCTATTTTTTTAATAAAAAATAGAAAGAAAATTCAATTACTGGTATTTTCTAAATTAATTTTATATTGATCTATAATTTTTTTCATTTTTATAAAATGATGATTTATACCAGATTTTCCTATTTTATAATCCGTTTCTAATGAAATTATTTCTGCCAATTCTGAATAAGAAGACTCTGGATATTTACAACGATATTCTAAAACTGTTTTGGTACGATCATCCAATAAATCAAGTAAATTGTTTTCTTTTATAAACGTTATACTTTCCATTTGTTTCATACCCGTTTGTGTAGTTTTTTCTTGATTGGCAATTTCACAATTATTAAGACGATTTACCATATTTTTATGGTCTCGGTAAATACGTATATCTTCAAAATAAAAAAGAGAATTTACAGCATGAAACATTTTTATAATATCACTTATTGCTTCTGCACTTTTTATATAAGTCATGTAACGATTTCCTCTTTTTATAACTTTCGCTTCTATTTTTATACTTTTTAAAATGGTTTGAATAAATTCAGCGTCCAATTTATTTAAAAATACAAATTCTAAATGATAGCCACTTGTACTAGGATCATTTATTGAACCTGTAGTTAAAAAAGTTCCTTTTAAGTACGCAACCTTTTCTTCAAACGCTTCAAAGTAATTTTTGTTTGCTTTTTTCTTTTTTCCTTTTTCATAAAGATATAAAGACTCTAAAATATAGTTTATTTTTTCTTTAATTTCTAAAATATAAATTTGTTTTACTCGAAATCTCTTTTGATTACGAACTATTATTTTCATATGAATTCCAAAAATTTCTTTTAAATAAGAATAGATACGACGAGCGATTTTAGCATTCTCACTTGTAATGATGACACGACTTTTGTCAAACTTAGCATCATATCTTAGGATAGCAGAAAGTTCAGCTCTCATCTCCATCGGATTGCTATTGTATTCTGTAATTTCTTCTTTTAATCGGGTAGAAAAAGTCATATAAATTCTCCTTTTGAAATATTATACCATGAATCAAAAAAAGATTATTAGAAAGAAACGAAAAAGTACCTGTTTTCATTACATTATAAAAAAGACTTTAAATCTTCGGAAATAATCGAAGACATAAAGTCACAAAAAACATTATATTCGAATTCTAGCCATAATAAGCTGACCTTGTGGACCAACTGTACCCTTTCTTATTATTAAAACCTGGTGGTTTTATTTGTCTTGACTTTGGAGTTCCAGTTTCTGCAGAATAAAAACCTGTCATGACCCCAAAATGTAAATGTGCTCCTGTCGTACAACGATCATAACCACCTCGACTAGTTGAAGTAGAACCACCCCCAACCGTTCCAATAATTGTATTTTGAGTGACCACTTGCCCCATTTTTACATTTATTTTTAACAAATGATAATAATAAGTTGTATATTGCTTTCCACCGACAACCACATTAATAAATACCATATTGCCTCCACAACTATAACGAGTTATAATTCCCGAAACGGTCCCAGCTGCTGCAGCGTATATAGGAGTACCTTCAGCGTTTCGTCCAATATCAATACCACTATGCCAACTTGATTCTTTTCCAGTAATAGGGTCAGTTCTACTTCCCCAAAGGCTTGTTATAGATCCTTTATTAAGCGGTTTTAGCCATCCCGCATTATATGGTGTAGTTGTACAATCCGTTAAAAGTTCTTTATCCCCTAAATAGCTTTTACTACTTTTTGCACACAATTCTTTATAAGTATCAACTTGAGATTGGGCAGTTTTAATTTGTGTATCTATATCCAATGCAAATTTATCATATGACTCTAAATCTCCATAAAGATCTTTTACAGCTTTCTCTAAATTACTTATTTTTGCTTCTAATTCTTTCTCTTTTTGAGCTAAATCTAGTTTTAATTTTTCATTTTGCTTAATCAAATTTTCTAAATCTTCTAAACTTTTTTTATTAGAAGCCGTAATTTGTTCGATTGCAGATATTCGCATAACAAACTCTGTAATGGAAGAAGAATCAGTCAAATATTCTAAATAAATATTTTGATTTTGCAATTGTTGCAAAGCACCTAAGACATTTTCTGTTTGAATTTTTAAGCCCTCAATCCGTAAATTGGATTCCTGAATTTTTTCTTCTGCTTTTTCAATATCTGCTTCTGTTTTCATAATTTCATCTTCAGCATTTTGTATCGCTTTTTTCTTATTATTTATTTGTTGCTTTGTACTTTCTTTTTCTGCATCATTTTTAGCTTTTTGATTTTTTAAATCTGCTAAAATTTGTTTTAAATCTCCTAAAGTTTCTGGATTTTTTGTCGCCGCTTTTACTGGAACTATTCCAAAAGTAGAAGAAAAAGTAATGAAGAAGAGAAGGCACACACAAAAAAATTTTTTTCTTATCTTTTTTATCATATTTTCAAATACTTCCTTACCGCATGATAACTCCCAACCATGCCAATTACAGCGCCTATAATCAGTAATAGCATTGACACATACAAAATAAAATTAAAAGGTTCTGTCATTCTTAAAATCTGTGTAAATAAATAGCCATTAAAATGGTCATACAACAAAACATATCCATAAATGGTAACTAAAATAGGAACAATACTTCCTAGTATCCCTAAAAATAAACCTTCAAATAAAAATGGTAAGCGAATCGAAATATTACTAGAACCCACTAAACGCATAATTTCAATTTCACTTTTTCTAGAAAATATAGTTAATTTTATTGTGTTTCCAATTAGAAATGCTGTTACAAGCACAAGTGCCAAAACCAAAACCAAAGTCACTTTTTCTATAACATCAAAAGCAGTCACTAAGTTTTCTGCAATCCCTTCTCCATAATCAGCACTAGAAACAAACTCAAACTTTCGTATTTCTTCCGTAGTTTCTTTCAAAGATGTTACATCTTTAACTGTTATTGTGAATGAATCCAACAATGGATTTGTCTCTAAATATTCCAAAGCAGTACTAAAAGTATCAGAATATGTTTTCATTTCTAATTTCCATTCCTCTTTACTTTTAAACTTATAATTTTCCACATTTTCCATAGCATCTAAACTTGCTTTTAAAGTATTTATATTTTCATTAGTACCACTATTTTTTATATAAGCAACAATAGTTAACTCTTTTTCTAAATCTTGTGTAATATTTTTTACATTATAAGAAATAATCATAGCTACTGCTACTAAAATAAGAGTTATGCTACTACAAGTTATCGCTGCTGTTGAAAGGCTAAAGTTACGTACAACACTTTTAAAGGCATCACGAATTCCGCGAATTAAAATTCTAATTGCTTTCATGAACAATATAACTTCCTTTCTTATCGTCTCCAGCTAAAACACCATTTTCAAGCAAAAGTACTCTTTTTTTCATTTTATTTACTATATCTCGATCATGAGTAGCCATAATAATTGTAGTCCCCAATTCTTTATTTATCTTATCCAAAATTCCTACAATTTCTTTTGAAATATCTGGATCTAAATTTCCAGTTGGCTCATCGCATATTAAAAGTTTTGGTTCATTGACTATGGCTCTAGCAATACACACTCTTTGTTGTTCTCCTCCAGACAATTGATTGGGAAAGCTACGCATTTTATCTTTTAAACCCACGTTTTCTAAAGCTTTAATAACTTTAGGACGTATATCTTTAGTATGAAGTCCAATAGCTTCTAATGCAAAAGCAACATTTTCATAAACGGTAAGCTTAGGAAGTAACTTAAAATCTTGAAAAACAATCCCTATTTTTCTTCTTAACTTAAACACTTTAGAATTTCTTAACTTAGCTACATTAACACCACCAACAAAAACTTTTCCATTGGAAGGCTTTTCTTCACGATACAGCATTTTAATAAAAGTTGATTTTCCACTTCCACTTGCACCTATCACAAAAACAAATTCTCCTTTATCAATAATGACATTTAAATCGGCAACTGCTGTGACTCCATTATTGTATACTTTATAGCAATTTTTTACTTCTATTAACTTCACTACGTTTACACCTCATATTGTAAGTAATTATAACATTTTTTTACTATGAAATAAATGGTAAATTTCACCTAAAAAACCTATCTTACTATTTTTATCCTACTTAAAATTCATAAACTTGCTTTTTCAAATTTCTGCAAAAACTTCTCTATAATTATTTATTTAAACTACAAGTTTTTACATCATTTATCCATTGTATAACTACTTTATAATTTGCATCTAATAATTCACCTGTATTTGGATCTTTTAAATTTTCTGCTATATATCCCTCTTCGATAAGTTTGTCAACAGAAATAAAACAAGAATTACTTGATTTACATTGTTTTCTTTCATCGGATGACCATTTTGTTTCTACATAAACGCAAGCACTCTCTTCTAATTCTTTTTTAAAACTTTCATAATCTTGAGCTTGTTGTTTGCTTAAAATACCAGTCATATTATTTACAATTACAATTCCAATTAATAACATAATTCCAATTGTTGCAATTAACTCAATTAAAGTAAAACCTTTATTATCTTTCATATTTTTCACCATATATTTATTATACCGGAAAATAAGTAAAAAAAAAAGCAGGGAATTGCTTCTTTACTTGACAAATAATATAAAAGAAATTACAAAAAATAATATTCCTAAAAACAAAGTAATACGACTTACTAAAAGTTCAATACCTCGTTCTTTAGTATTTTGAAAAAGACTTTCATTTCCACCTGTTATGATTTGTGCAGAATCACTGGCTTTATTACTTTGTAGCAAAACAATAGCCACTAATAAAATTGATACAACTAATAAAATATTTTCTAACATGTTTTAACACATCCATTCGTTAAAGTATATTATCATATATTTAAAAAATTTGCAAATTCTAGTCTTCTTTTATATAACTTTCAATTATTTCAAAAACTTCTTCTTTTCCCTTCTTACTTATAGTTGAAAAAGGGATAAAACTTTCCGTAGTATCTAATTTTAAAGTATCTCGTATTAATTTATCTTGTTTCACTCGACTATTTTTGGTCACTTTATCATATTTAGTTGCTATAATGGTAATTCTTAAATTGTAATATTTTAAAAAATTATACATTAAAATATCATCTTCAGTAGGTTTATGACGATAATCAACTAGTAAGAAAACATGTTTTAAATTCTCTCTGTTTTTCAAATACTCTTCAATCATCATTCCCATTTTTTTACTTGTTCCTTTGTCTACTTTGGCATAACCATAACCTGGAACATCAATTAAATAAAATAACTCATTTACAAGATAAAAGTTTAATGTTTGCGTTTTTCCAGGTTTAGAACTTGTTCTAGCATAATTTTTGCGACTTATCAATGTATTAATGAAACTACTTTTTCCAACATTGCTTCTTCCTACAAGCAAAAATTCTGGAGCAATACCTTCAGGATATTGACTTTGGCGAACGGCTATATTTTTTAAATCCACTGTTTTGATTTCCATAAAACTCACCTAAATACATTATAACTGAAATCATTTATTTTAGCAATTCATGAAAAAGTCAAAAAATACTCTTTAAGTACGAATAGATTTTACACCTTTGCATTATACAAAATATAATTTAAAATATTTTCCTCATATTATATTATTATGTTTAAAAAAACTCTGCATAATGTTACAAGAAATAATCTTTTCTTGAAAATAAAATTGTTTTTGTTTATAATAAAGACCAATCAGGGAGGATAATACTATGCACATTGAAAGTTTAAATTTAAAAGAATTTGAAGACTTTGTAAAAAGAAATCCTCTAGGAAATCCCTATCAAACCCATGAATACGCAAATTTAATGAAAGAAAATGGTTTTGATTGTGAATACATTGGCTTAAAAAATACAGATGGAATAATAATAGCTGTTTCTCTCATTTTAATAAAAAAATTAACTAAATTTTTAAAATATGGGTATGCACCAAAAGGATTTATACTTGATTACTTTAATGAAAAAATATTAGAAGAATTTACTTTCCAAATAATTAAATATTTTAAAAACAAATTGGTATTTATAAAAATAAATCCTGAGGTAGCAATTGCAGAAGTAAATCCAAAAACAGGTCAAAAAAAGTACAATCAAAATATTCAAATTAAAAATAGATTAATAAACTTAGGATATATTAAATTAAAAGATAATTTGTACTTTGAATCACAATTACCAAGATACAACGCTATTGTAAATTTAAAAAATTTTTCTTTAAATAAAGTAACAAAAAATACTAGAAACAAAATTAAAAGAGGAATGCACAAAGGATTAGAAATCGAATTAGCAGAATATAATAAAATGGATATCTTATATAATTTTGTAAAGAAAAAAAGAAACAAAGAAATTTATTATTATAGAAAATATTATCGTACTTTAAAAAAATCACATAATATTGATTTATTTTTAGTAAAAATAAATACACAAATTTTTTTTAAAAATGCAAAAGAATCTTATAAGGAAGAGAAAAAATACAACAAATTAATAAGCAATCAAATTAGTAAAAACAGCAATAATAAATACAAAAACGTTAAAATGAATTCAGAGCGTAAACTTTTAGCCTATAAAAATGATGTTTTAGAGGCACAAAATAAAGTAAATAAAGGAGAATCTATTTATATTGCTGGTGCTTTAGTTATTAAATACAAAAATCGAATTAATGTTGTTATAAGTGGATACGATACAAATTATAAAAGATTCAATCCCAATTATTTTTTACATTATAAGATATTGGAATATTATAAAAAAGAGTATAATTTTGCAGATTTGAACGGAATAACAGGAGATTTTTCAAAAAGCAATCCCTACTATGGCTTAAACCAATTTAAACTAGGATTTAAACCAAAAGTTTATGAATTTATTGGTGAATACGATTTAGCCATCCAATCAAATTTATATAAACTATTATTAAAAAGTGGAAAATTAGCAAAAATTTTTAATAAAAAAGATATTAAGTTTTAATATTTTTTTATTTGCCCTTAATTTCTTGCTGACATTTTTCTTGGCGATTTTTATAAAAAATATTTTGCAAATTTCTTAATTTATTATGCAAACTTTGAATAATTTGTTTATAACTATTATTTTCATGTAAAGTAAAAATAGATATTGAATAAGGATAGTTCTCTAAATTTAATCCGATATCATGAAAATTATCTGCATAACTTCCATATTTATGATATATATGAATTTCATTGGTGTTAAAAGCATTTCTTTCATTATTATCCATAATACTTTTTAAAAAAAATCCATATTCTTCATTTTCTTTAATAATACGATATGCTTCCTTTAAATAAAGATTGGTATCCTCTACTGTTTGATTACCAAAATTATCTCCACCAGTTAAAATAACTTTTGCTCCTAAACCTTCTCCAAACGATTTTAAGTTTGAAAAACCTATATAATCTATAAGCATTTGATGTGCAGAATTATCACTTACTCGAATAGCATAAGTTATTAATTCTCTTAAAGTTATCTCTTCACCAATTTTTCTTTTTGCCATTTCACTACTAAAAGGATAAATATATTCATTCGTATAAGTAACTGTTTCTTTATCTAAATCAATTTCTCCAGCAATAGCTTTATTGATTAAATATAAAGCATCTACTAATTTAATTAAACTGCAACCATAATATATTTTATTTGGCTTATAAGAATAAAAAAAACCAGTTGAAATGTCTTCAAAAAAAATAGATACTTGATATTGATTTTGAATAATAAAATCATCAATTTCCTTTTCTAACAATAACAAGTCTTCGGATAGCTCATTCGATTGGAATTTTTTATTTATACATTGATTGTACTGTTCTTCTTGTAATTTTTCTATATTCTCTTTTTCTTCTTCAACAAATAAATTTGGAGAAATTTCATTAAGATTCAGATGATGATAAATATACAAAATGCAAAAAATTAGAACAGTTACAAATATAAAATTAAAATATTTATATTTTTGCTTTTTCCGTATAGCTATATCGATCACCTACTTTATTTATCTCATAATACCATATTTTAACCAAAAGAAAAAGTGGATAAATTCCACTTTAAATTTTCATTATTCGATAATTTCTGAAACTACACCAGCACCAACAGTACGTCCACCTTCACGGATAGAGAACTTTGTACCATTTTCAAGTGCTACTGGAGCAATTAATTCTACAGTCATATCAACATTATCACCAGGCATTACCATTTCAACTCCACTTGGAAGTTCAATAACACCAGTAACATCAGTTGTACGGAAATAGAATTGTGGTCTGTAATTTGAGAAGAATGGAGTATGACGTCCGCCTTCTTCTTTACTTAGAACATAAACACTAGCTTTAAACTTATGATGTGGAGTAACACTTCCAGGTTTTGCTAGAACTTGACCACGTTCAACATCATCACGAGCAACACCACGAAGTAAAACTCCTGCATTGTCTCCTGCTTGTGCAAAATCCAATTGTTTTCTAAACATTTCAATTCCAGTACAAACTGTTTTAGCTGTATCTTTAAGACCCACGATTTCAACTTCATCATTAAGATTTAATTGTCCACGTTCAACACGTCCTGTAACAACTGTACCACGTCCTGAAATTGTGAATACATCTTCAATACTCATTAAGAATGGTTTATCAGTATCACGAACTGGTGAATCAATATAATCATCAACAGCAGCCATTAAATCACGAATAGCTTGAGCACTTCCCTCATCACCTTCAAGAGCTTTAAGAGCTGAACCACGAATGATAGGACATTCTGAATCAAAATTGTACTCTCCTAATAATTCTCTAATTTCCATTTCTACTAAGTCAAGTAATTCTGGATCATCTACTTGATCACATTTGTTCATGAAAACAACAATTTTAGGTACACCAACTTGACGAGATAACAAGATATGTTCTCTTGTTTGTGGCATAGGCCCATCTGCAGCAGATACTACAAGGATAGCACCGTCCATTTGAGCAGCACCAGTAATCATGTTTTTAACATAATCGGCATGTCCTGGGCAGTCTACGTGAGCATAATGACGTTTATCTGTTTCATACTCTACGTGAGCAGTATTGATTGTAATACCTCTTTCTCTTTCTTCTGGAGCTTTGTCGATATTTTCATATGCAACATACTCTTTACTAAAATATTTTGTAATTGCAGCCGTTAATGTGGTTTTACCATGGTCAACGTGTCCAATTGTACCAATATTAACGTGTTCTTTTGAACGATCGTATTTTTCTTTTGCCATCGTTT
>CANPIH010000013.1 GCA_947574085.1 uncultured Mycoplasmatota bacterium
ATTTTAACATTATTTTTAGAAAATATTAATTCTGCACTAAGGACACATTCTCAGAAGGGAATGGGCGTACAGAAAGAGAATTTATTCGACAATTTATTGATTTTATATGTTTACAAAATAACTTAGAACCTTTCTATTTGGATTATAATGCTATAGAAAATAGAGAAATATATTTAGATGCGATAGTAAAGGCAGATGCGTATTTAGATTATAGTAATCTTAGAAATTTGTTTGATATGATTTTAAAAAGTAAAGACAATTTAAAAATAGATGAAAATAAAATTAGCAGATAGCATTATTTAATTTATTGCCTAATCTTTAATTTTTAGTTACAATTTTATTATATTTTTTAAAATTTTAAAAATAACTATAATTTAGCATAAAAACCCATATATTGACAAAAACTTCTAGGAAAAGTAAAATAAACTTTAGAAGGAGGAAATACGAAAAAGTAGTATGTGAGTTTATATGAAAAAAGAAAATGCTAAAAAAGAAAAAGTAGAAAAGAAAGTACAAATAAAACAAGAGGAAAAGAAACAAAAATCATTAATTACTTCAAGAGTACTATTTATATCTGTATTAGATAAAATTTATTTAATTGTGATCGGATTATGGTTTTTAATAGGAACCTTTAGTATATTTAATGGACCTATTGCTAATTTGAATTATGGTTTTTGGGCTAGAGTAGGTCGTGAAATTGTATTTTTAATTATTTTGTTTGTTATTTACTTATTTATGAATTGGTTTTATAAATGTGCGGTTAAAACAATGCTTTGTTTAACAAAAAATGAAGTATATAAAGAACACTATATACCTTTTAAAAGAAGTGAAACCAGCGTTCCACTAAATAAAATTACTGCAGTATCCGCTATTAATTTTTTCTGGATTTTTAGATGTATTGTTATTCATCAATATCATAGATTCCCAATGGTTTTCTTTACATGGACAAATCAGGAATTTAAAGACCAATTGAATGAATTAATTACAACGGATAAAGAACATGTAGATAATGAATTTGAAAGTAGAAATATTATTACAAAAGAAATGTATAAATTTATTGGATACATTGGTATAGCTTTAATTGCAATTATTGTTTTGGTTGGAACTGTAAGATTCTTTACTTATATTTTTAATGGTGAAAGAAAAATGGCTGGAACATATACTTATGAAAACAATAAATTAGTGCTTAATAAAAATGGAAGTTGTGTTGTTGAAGGTTTAGCTGATAATGTTACAGAATGTTCTTGGAATTATAATAGTGATACGAAAGAAGTAAAATTAAGTTATGATTATGAATATAGCTATTACTATTCACGCTATACATCTACAAATTCGAATACGATAATATTTAAATACAACTCAAATGATAAATCTTTAGAATATAGAGATATGAAATTAACTAAATAAGTTTAAAAAATCTTGGAATATCCAAGTTTTTTTATGTAATATTTTTTATATTTTTTTTCTATTAATGCTATAATAAATTTGGTGAATAAAATGGATAAAAAAGAAATACATCAAATATTAAACAAATTATTAAAAAAGATAAATGACTTAGGGAGGTCACTTTGACTTAGAAAACAAAGAAAAAAAAGTGATAGAATTAGAATGTATAACCAAGATGGATGATTTTTGGCAAAATATTGAGTATGCAACAAGTGTTAATCAAGAATTTTCTTTATTAAAAAAAGAAATAAATACTTTTGAAAATATTCGAAAAAATGTAGTGGATAATCTAGAACTTATCAACATTTTAGAGGAAAGTGATTTAAATCAAATAATCGAGGAAATAAATGAATTAGAAACAAAAATTACAGAATTGGAAATCAAATGTCTTCTAAATGAGGAGTATGATAAATTAAATTGTTATTTAGAAATTCATCCAGGTGCTGGTGGAACAGAGTCTTGTGATTGGGTGAGTATGCTGTTACGCATGTACACACATTTTTGTGAAATGGAAGGATATCATTACGAAGTTATTGAATTGAGTAAAGGTGAAGAAGCGGGATTAAAAAGTGTTACCTTACATATAAAAGGATTATATTCTTATGGCTATTTAAAAAATGAAAAAGGAGTACATCGTTTGGTTCGTATTTCGCCTTTTGATGCTGGAGCAAGAAGACATACTTCTTTTGCATCGGTTTCTGTAACTCCAGAATACAATAAAGAAATAACTGTTGCTATCAAAGAAAATGATTTAAAAATAGATGTGTATCATTCAAGTGGGGCTGGTGGACAGTCAGTTAATACTTCTAATTCTGCTGTACGTATAACCCATTTGCCTACCAAAATTGTAGTTACTTGTCAAAATGAAAGAAGTCAAATGCAAAATAAAGAACAAGCAATGAAGATGTTAAAAAATAAACTCTATGAAATAGAAATCCAAAACTTAGAAAAACAAAAAAAAGATTTAAAAGGGAATATAGAAAATATTAATTTTGGAAGTCAAATTAGAAGTTATGTTTTAGAACCTTATAAAATGATTAAAGATAATCGAAGCGGTTTTGAAACAAGCAATGTAACAAAAGTTTTAGATGGTGATTTAAAGCCAATGATAGAATCTGTCTTAAAATTTAGAAAAGAATCCTAAATGAAAGATAAACCTTATAAACAAAAACTATTTGTTAAATAAGGAAACAAAAAAGTTGATTTTTAGATAGGAAAGAATTAAAATAAATGAAAATTTAGGTGATTTTTTTATGCACAGAGTTAATGAATTTTTAAAAACTACACTTCATAAAAATTCTAGAATTGTTCTTGGACTTTCAGGAGGACCTGATTCTATGTGCCTTTTTTATATTTTGTTATCTTTAAAAAAAGAATACGATTTCACTATTATTGTGGCACATTTAAATCACAATGTCCGCGAAGAAAGTAAAGAAGAAGCGGAATTTGTTAAACAAATTTGTAAAAAAGAAAAATGTATTTTTGAAATGATAAAGTTAAATATAAAAGAAAGAAATAATTTTGAAGACCGTGCTAGAAAAGAAAGATATGCTTTTTTTAAAAATATAGTTGAAAAATACCATGCTGAATTCTTAGCAACAGCACATCATGGAGACGATTTAATTGAGACAATTTTGATGCATTTAACAAGAGGAAGTAATTTAAAAGGATACAGTGGTTTTTCAAAACTTACAATTTTTTCAAATTATAAATTAATAAGACCTTTAATTTTCGTAACGAAAGAAGAAATAATAAAATATTGTGAGCAAAATAAAATTACCTATTGCCTAGATAAAACAAACGAAAGCAAAAAATATACAAGAAATCGTTTTCGTATATCTGTTCTTCCATTTTTAAAACACGAAAATAAAAATGTTCATCAAAAATTTTTAAAATATAGTGAAGAACTTGAATTATTAGAAGAATATTTAGCAAAAACGACACAAATTGCCTTGACGCAAGTTTATAGTTTTGGTAAAGTAAATTTGCACGAATGGAAAAAATTAGAAAAAATTTTAAAAAAACGTGTGATAGAGTATGTATTAAAAGAAGAGTATAAAAATAAAATTAATCAAATAAATGATAAACATCTTAAACTAATTTTAGCCCTTTGTGAGTCAGATAAACCAAATGGAATTGTAAATTTACCTTTAAAAAAAGTGATAGTAAAAGAATATAATAGTTTATATTTTGAAACGACAATAGAAGAAAATTTTCAAGAATACCTATTAGAAGAATCAATAAGTATAAGTGACTCTGAAAAGTTTATTAAAATAAAAGAAAAAGATAATCATAAAAGTAATTATTTAATAAGATTAAATAGTAATGAAATAGCGTTACCTTTAAAAATTCGAACAAAAAAAATTGGGGATAGAATGCAAGTAAAGAATTTAAACGGTACAAAAAAAATAAAAGATATACTAATTGACGAGAAAATTCCAATGAAAAAAAGAAAAAATATTCCACTGGTTGTTGATAGTAATGATAATATACTGTGGATACCAGGTGTAAAAAAATCAATTTTTGATAAAAATAGTAATGAGTTTTATGATATAATATATAAATATGTGATTAGTGAGGAGCGAAAAAATGAAAAAAAATAATACAATGAAAAATTTATTTCCTTATTTAGTTTTAATTGCTGTTATCTTCTTTGTATTAACTGTACTTAATTTTGGTGGTTCAATTAACCATAGTTTAACAACTGGAGAGTTGCTAAGTGAACTAGAAAAAAGCAATGTAACAGAAATCGTAATTACTCCTAAGAGTAATGATTCGGTTTATTATATTGAAGGAAAACTTGCCAACTACAAAGAAAAAGAAACATTTTCTGCTAAAGTGGTTGCAGAAGATTTGACTGAAATTACAAACTATGCAAAGGAACACGATTTAAATGTTTATGAGACCAATAAAGACCCTGGATCTATTTCTTTGATCTATATAATTGTAAATTTCTTGCCATTAGTTATTATTATTGCTGCTTCTTATATTTTATTTACTAAAATGGCTGGAAGTAATAAAAATTCAATGGATTTTGGAAGAAGTCGTGCCCGTCTTTCTGAAGATGGCGGATCTACTAAATTTAGTGATGTTGCAGGCCTTAAAGAAGAAAAGGAAGAAGTATCTGAATTAATTGATTTTTTAAAAAATCCAAAGAAATTCCAAAAATTAGGTGCCCGAATTCCAAAAGGGGTTTTGCTTGTAGGTCCTCCAGGGACTGGAAAAACATTACTTGCAAAAGCTGTAGCAGGAGAAGCTAATGTGCCTTTCTATTATATAAGTGGTTCTGATTTTGTAGAATTATTTGTAGGTGTAGGTGCAAGTCGTGTTCGTGATATGTTTAAAGAAGCTAAGAAAAACGCTCCATGCTTAATTTTTATTGATGAAATCGATGCTGTAGGAAGACAACGTGGTGCTGGACTTGGTGGAGGACATGACGAACGTGAACAAACGTTAAATCAATTATTAACTGAAATGGATGGATTTGGAGCTAACGAAGGAATCATTATTATTGCAGCGACCAACAGACCAGATGTATTAGACCCAGCACTTTTAAGACCTGGAAGATTTGATCGACAAGTTACAGTAAACTTACCCGACACTAAAGAAAGAGAAGAAATTTTAAAAGTACATGCAAAAAATAAAATATTAGCAAATGGCGTAAAATTAGAAAATATTAGTGCTCGTACTCCTGGATTTAGTGGAGCTGATTTAGAAAATCTATTGAACGAAGCCGCTTTACTTGCTGTACGTAAAAATGAAAATGCCATTACTTTGGATGATATTGACGAAGCAACAGATCGAGTATTAATGGGTCCAGCAAAAACTAGTCGAAAAATAACCGATAAAGAAAAAAAATTGGTAAGTATTCATGAGTCAGGACACGCTGTTATTGGTATAAAATTAGAAGATGCTAATGAGGTTCATAAAATTACTATTATTCCACGTGGTATGGCTGGTGGATATACTATGATGCTTCCAAAAGAAGAAAAAATATCTGTTATGACAGAAAAAGAGCTTTTGGCTACTATAACAGGTCTTCTTGGTGGACGTGCTGCAGAAGAGTTATTCCTAGGAGAAATTACAACAGGTGCAAGCGATGATTTTAAAAGAGCAACCAACATCGCAAGAAGTATGGTTTCAGAATATGGTATGAGTGAACTTGGACCAATGCAATATGAACAAAAATCAGAGGGAGTATTTTTAGGTAGAGACTATAACAAATCAAGAAACTACTCTGATCAAGTGGCATTAGAAATAGACAGGGAAGTTCGAAAAATTATTGAAAATTGTTATAAAGATGCTAAAAAAATTCTTAATGAAAATAAAGAATTAGTAGAGACTTTAAGTAATGCCTTAGTAGAAAGAGAAACATTAACGAAAGAAGAAATTGAATCTTTGGTAACTACTGGAAAAATTGGTGAAGATTTAGAACCTTTAAAAGAAGGAGAACCATCTTTGCTTAAACTTCGTGAAATTGCTAAAGCTAATAAAATAAAAGGCTATACAAAAATGAATAAAGAAGAATTAGAGAAGGCTATTAAAGAATTAGACAATTAATAAAGTCTAATTTTTTTAATTTGTAAATATTTTTATTAATTGAAGAATCATTATAAAATAAAGAAGTTCGAAAGATCTAAAAAAATACTAATTTTATTTAAAAAGTATGCAATTTTACAAATTGGTTTTTTATTTTATTAATTTTTTACTAAATAATCTACTTAAAATTAGTATTTTAAAAAGTTTGTGATTTGCAAACTTTTTTTCTTTTTGCTATTTTGTCTTTACAAGATGAAATTAGTTGAGTTTTTATTTGAGAAAAAATTTAAAGTATTTCATTTATTTGAAAATAAAAAACTTACGAAGACGCATTTTGAAAGGAGAAAAAATGACAAAACTAATATCTAAGCAAGTATTTTTATCTATCTTTGAACAAGAAAATTATCGTTATAAATTGGATAAAATTATTTTAAATTTTTTTGGACTGGAAGCTGAAAATATAAGAGAAAAAAATATCATTTCTAATAAAGCGGTATTATTAAAGTTTATACTTATGATTAATACAGAAAAAGTTTTAGAGATATTAATTGAAGATACAAAGAAATTATTTCAAATGTCTAAAATATTTTATATAAATATAAGTTTTCGAGAAGTAGAAAAATACCACGAATTATTATTACCATGTTATTGGGAAATATATGTACCCTATTCTTATCAACATTTAAAAGAAAAACCAAAGCTTATCCTTTTTGTAGCTTTATTTTATTGCGAGCAAAAGAAAGAAATTCAGGAAATTTTAAAAAAATTAAAGATATTTCATAAGTCAGAAATTCAGAATATTTTAAAAAAAATTCCATAAAATAACTTTGTTTTTCTAAAGACAAATGAACATTAATGTGTTAAAATATTTTTAGTAACTAAAATTGAGAAGGATGGTAGTATGGCAAGAGTTATTTCAATCGTAAATCAAAAAGGAGGAGTTGGAAAAACTACAACAAGTATCAATCTAGCATCAGCATTAGGTAGCGAAGGAAAAAGAACATTATTAATTGATTTGGATTCACAGGGAAATGCTTCTAGTGGTCTTGGTCTTAGTTCCAGTGATTTTGAGCATGACATTTACGATGTTATAACAGGTGCCTGTTCGATTAAGGAATCTATTATAAAAACTAAGTTTAAAAATTTATCTATTCTTCCTGCCACAATAAATTTAGCAGGGGTTGAATTTGAATTTGTAAAAAAAATGTTAGAAGATAAAGATTTTAAACAAAATGAACAATTAAGAATTAAATTAGAGGAAATTCAAGATTTTTATGATTATATTTTAATTGATTGCCAACCTTCTTTAGGTGTATCAACAATGAATGCGTTAGTTGCTAGTGATTCTGTACTTATTCCAGTTCAATGTGAATATTATGCCTTAGAGGGAATTAATCAACTTTTAAACTCCATTATTTTGGTTCAATCAAAAATGAATCCTGATTTGAGAATTGAAGGAGTTTTATTGACTATGCTAGATGGAAGAACAAATATTGGATTAGAAGTAATGGAAGAGGTAAGAAAATATTTTAAAAATAAAGTGTTTAATACTATTATACCAAGATTAGTGCGCTTGGTAGAGGCACCTAGTCATGGAAAACCTGTAAACGCATATGACCCAACAAGCAGAGCAACACTTGCATATGCAAATTTAGCAAAGGAAGTGATAAATAGAGATGGAAACTAAAAGAAAAGCTTTAGGAAAAGGTCTAGAGCAATTGTTCTCAAACGAAGTAATTGATTTTAATAATTTTGAACAAGAAATAGTATCTTCTGCGAAAGCAAGCGATATTATTGAAATACCTTTAGATGAGATTCGAAGCAATCCATACCAACCGCGAACAGTTTTCAATGAAGAAAGTATAAAAGAACTTGCAAGTAGTATACAAGAATATGGAATTGTTCAACCAATTATAGTAAAAAAAGCTGTAAAAGGTTATGAATTAATTGCTGGAGAACGACGTACAAAAGCTGCTCGTATAGCAGGATTAGAAACTATTTCAGCAATTATTAAAGATTTTGATGATCAAGAAATGATGGAGATTGCTTTAGTAGAAAATATTCAAAGAGAGGATTTAAATCCAATTGATGAAGCAAAAGCATACGAAAATATTATCCAAATTGGACATATGACACAAGAAGAATTTGCTCGTCGCTTTGGGAAAAGTAGAAGCCATGTTACCAATATGCTGGGTTTGCTAAAACTTCCAAGTGCTACTAAAAATCTTGTCGAAAGAAATAAAATAAGCATGGGACATGCTCGTAGCTTAAGCAAACTTAGTGACGATACTTTAATAAACAATCTTGCTGATAAAATAATAAATGAGTCATTAAGTGTTCGTGAGTTAGAACATATAATTTCTTCTGAAAATTTACCAAAAACGAACAAAATTTCCCGTAAAGAAGAAAAAAATATTCATTATTCTATTTATGAAAAAGTTATGCGAGAGAAAATAGGAACAAAAGTTCAAATTAAAGAGAGTAAGATTGAAATACCATTTGATAGTGAAAAAGATTTGGAAAGAATACTTGAAATTTTAGGAATAGAAATTACAGGTGATTAGATGGAAATAGCAAAAGGGGTACTTACATTTTTTGGAAGAAAAGAAGTATATGGGTTGGCAATTATAATTTTACTAGGATTGATTGTTTATTATTTTGGAAAATTATTGATAGAAAAAGTAATCATTACTGGTAAAAATGATTTTGAAAGAAAAAAAAGAAATACTATTGTTAAATTAATTTCAAATATATTTCGTTATGTAATTTACATTTTGATTGGCTTAACAGCATTAAATTTATATGGTGTAGACACCAAAGCATTATTAGCAAGCCTTGGTGTTGCTGGAGCAGTTTTAGGTCTAGCTCTACAAGATACAATAAAAGATTTTATAAGTGGTATAACAATTATAATGGATAATTTTTTTGTTGTCGGAGATATTGTAACGTTTAATGAATTTACAGGTGAAGTTATTGATATGGGCTTAAAAACCACCAAAATAAAAAAAGTTAGTGGAGAAGTCTTAGTTATAGCTAACCGAAATATTGATCAAGTTATAAACATTAGTCAAAAACCAGCAACCGTTGTTATAGATATTCCAACTGCTTATGAGTTAAAAACCAATGTAGTAGAAAAAACTATAAAAAAAATATTGAAGGAAATTCAACAAATAGAAGGTATAAAAAAAGAACCTCAATATTTAGGAATATCGGCTTTAGAAGAAAGTTATGTAAATTATACAATTAGTTTTATTTGTCCACAAGAAACTCAATGGCAAATCAAAAGAGAAGTTTTAAAAATAATAAAAAATAATTATGATAAAGATAATATAAAGATACCATACAAACAAATTGAGGTGCATCATGAACAAAATATATAATTTAAACGATAAAGTAATAATGAAAAAACCACATGCTTGTAAAACAAATGAATGGCTTATAACAAGAATAGGCGTTGATATAAAAATAAAATGTTTGAATTGTGGACGCGAAATAATGATGGATCGTTTAGAGTTTGAAAAAAAATTAAAAAAAGTATTAGGTGATACAAAATGAATGTAAATAAGCTAAAAGAAAAAATAACCTTACATCCAATAATGGCTATTTTAATAATGATATTTTTAACAATTATTTTTAGTGGAATTTTATCTGCATTAGGAATTCAAGCAACTTCTAGAAAAATTAGTGTTACTACCTTAGAATATAATACTTATATTGCAGAAGTAAATTCTTTGTTTAGTTTTAAAGGATTAAAATATATTTTTACAAGTACTATTTCTCATTTTATGTCATTTGCTCCTTTAAGTAGTTTTATCATTATTCTAATTGGAATAGGAGTTATGGAAAAAAGTGGATTTTTAAAAGTTGCATTTACTTTGCTTACAAAGAATGCTAAAAAAATCAATGTAACATTTTGTTTAGTCTTAATAAGTATTTTGCTGGGTGTTATAGGAGATTTGTCTTTTGTTATTTTACTTCCAATTAGTGCCATACTTTTTGAAGTAGGAAAAAGAAATCCCACAATCGGAATTATAGCTTCTTTTGCTGGATTATCGTGTGGGTATGGCATTAATTTTATTTTTACAAGTATGGATTCTTCCTTGTTATCTTTCACTACTTTAGCTGCACACATGCTTGACAACAATTATGTTCTTCGCACCACAGGTTTTTTATTTATAATGTTTATTGTTGTACTTCTTTTGACTTTTTTAATTACAAATATTACAGAAAAATATTTAATTTATAAATTAGATAAATATGAATTTACAGAAACAGAATTAGAAGATGAATTGCTTTTAGATAAAAAGCAAAGAAAAGGCTTAGCACTTGCTTTTTTAGCTTTCTTTTTCTACTTTTTAATATTTTTATATAATATAATCCCTGGATTACCTTTTTCAGGAAAGTTTTTAGATAATAGTCAAATATTTTATATAGATAAATTATTTAGTTACAATTCTTTTTTCAATAGCGGTTTTGTTTTTATCATAACAATAGGTATGATTATCATTGGCTTTTTTTATGGGCTTGGTGCAAAGACGATAAAAAATCATCATGAATTATGTGATGATTTAGGACATTCTTTAGATGGAATAGGTAGAATTGTAGTGTTAATATTTTTTGCTTCTATTTTAATAAATGTTTTTAAATACACTAATATTGGAACTGTTATCGTTACAGCACTTTCTACAATAATAAGTAATACAAAATTTACAGCGATCCCATTAATATTTTTATTGTTTTTAATTAGTGCGATTTCAACTATTTTTGTACCTTCTTCTATTACTCGTTGGTCGATACTTTCAGGAGTTACAGTGCCAGTATTTATGAATGCGGGGATTACACCAGAATTTACTCAACTTATACACCGCTTTGGTGAATGCGTAACTATAGGAATTACACCTTTATTTGCCTATTTTGTTATTTATTTAGCTTTATTAGAAAAATACAACCAAAAAAAACAACCAATCAATTTTTTAAAAGCCATTCGGTATCTTTTGCCTTACGTACTAATGACATTTGTAGTTTTATTGACAATTTTGATTGTCTGGTATATAGTAGGACTTCCAATAGGTTTGGGAGTAACACCAACCTTATAAGGAGGAAAATTTATGGCGTTAAAAGCAGGAATTGTAGGCTTACCCAATGTTGGTAAATCCACTTTATTTAATGCAATTACTAAAAAAAATATTTTAGCAGCTAATTATCCTTTTGCAACCATTGATCCTAATATTGGGGTTGTAACAGTCCCAGACAAACGTTTGGAATTCCTAGAAAACATGTATACACCAAAAAGCTTGGTTGCTACTACTTTTGAATTTACTGATATTGCAGGACTTGTGAAAGGGGCATCAAAAGGAGAAGGTTTGGGGAATAAATTCTTATCACACATTCGTGAAGTGGATGCCATTGTTGAAGTCGTTCGCTGTTTTCAAGAAGAAAATATAATTCATGTTGAAGGAGACGTAAATCCGATTCGTGATATTGAAATTATTAATTTAGAACTTATATTGGCAGATTTAGAAATTATTGAAAATAGAATTGATAAAATAGCAAAAAAAGCAGAAACTACTAAAGATAAAGAAGCTTTAAAAGAAGTTGCAATCTTAAAAAAAGCAAAAACTGCATTATTAGAAAATAAAGCTTTACGAAATTTAAAGTTTGAGGAAGAAGAACTATTGGTATTGAAATCGTTTAACTTTATTACTTTAAAGCCTATTATTTATGTAGCCAATGTATTAGAAGACGACTTGGTAACTAACGAAAATGAATATATAAAGAAAGTAAAAGAATATGCAGAAAATGAAGAAGCAGGAGTCATAGTAATGTGTGCAAAAATAGAATCTGAATTGGCAGAATTAGAGGAAAATGAAAAGAAAAACTTTTTGAAAGATTTGGGCATTCAATATAGTGGTTTAGATAAATTAATATTTGCAACTTATGACTTATTAGGACTTCAGACTTTTTTTACAGTGGGAAGTGATGAGGTTAGAGCATGGACTTTTAAAAAAGGAACTAACGCTAAAAAATGTGCTGGTTTAATTCATAGTGATATTGAAAAAGGCTTTATTAAAGCTGAAATTATGAAGTTTAGTGATTTAGAAGAACTGAAAGAGGAAAAAAAAGTACAAGAAGCTGGAAGACTTTATTTGGAAGGCAAAGATTATTGTATGCAAGATGGTGATATTGTTTATTTTCGATTTAATATTTAAGGTTTTTATTTTGTAGGAAAAGTGTTATACTAAACATATAATATAAAAGGAGGAAAAATGGAAAATAAATTAATGAGTAAAACATTTTTTTGGATGTTTGCAGGATTATTGGTTACATTTTTAACTGGTTATTTTGTATCGCATAATGAGGTGATGTTAATCAATATTTTTAAAAATTCAACATATATTATCTTATGTATAGTGGAATTAATTTTGGTAATTGTACTATCTGCAAAAGTTCGTACTATGAGTAAAAATGTAGCTAGAATATTTTTTGTACTTTATAGTTTTGTAACAGGCTTAACCTTTTCATCAATATTTGTTATTTACGAGCTTACATCTATTCTTTATGTATTTTTATTAGCATCAGTAGTTTTTTTAGTTTTTGGACTAATTGGTTATTATACAAAATTAGATTTAACGAAAATTGGCACTTATTTAATGATGGCTTTATTTGCAATAATAATTTGTTTTATAATTAATCTTTTTGCAAATCTTGAAACTTTTGATTTTGTCATTTCAATAATCAGTATTTTAATATTTATAGGATTTACTGCATATGATGTTCAAAAAATAAAACGACTTGGAGAAGAAGAAATAATTGATGAAGATAATTTAAGTATAATTGGAGCTTTAAATTTATATTTAGATTATATCAATATTTTTTTAGATTTACTTAGACTATTTGGAAATTCAAGAGATTAAAATTTAAAATGTATAACAAAAGTTGTACATTTTTTTTATTATTTAAAATAATTGTGGTATGATAGTCGCTAAAAAGAAAGGGAATACCATGAAACAAATAATAAAAAATAAATGTCTTTTATTGGGACTGTGCATTTTATTAAATGCATGTAAAAAAAATGAAATAGAAGAAAAAAATAACTTTTTTAGGTCTGAGGTATATGAATCAATGCTTGAAAATTCATTAAATTCTTCTTTAGAATCAATTTTGCTAAAAAAACAAGAAGTAGAAAAGGTCTTAAAATCAAAAATAGACAGAAGAAAAATCATAATAAGTGCAGTAGGAGATTGTACTTTAGGAACAGACACAAATTTTGGAATGACTGGAAGTTTTACAGATGTATTAAATGCCAACAACCGAGATTTTAGTTATTTTTTTGATGGTGTATACGAAGTATTAGCTAATGATGATTTAACCATTGCAAATTTAGAGACTACTTTTACCAATGCTTCTGAAAATTATCGTGTTGATAAAAAGTTTAATTTTAAAGGAGATGGAGATTTTACTACCATTTTAACGGAAGGAAGTGTAGAAGCAGTTAACTTAGCCAACAATCATACTTATGATTATGGAGAAAAAGGATATTACGATACTCAGTCAAATTTGGAAATAGCAGATATTCCTTATTTTGGTTATGAAAACTATACATTAATAGAAAAAAATGGTATAAAAATTGGTTTAGTTGGGCTAACTGGTTGGCATGAAGAAACAACCAAAAACAATACCAAAGTAGCAATAGAATATTTACAAAAGAACAATGCAGATTTAATTATTATATCATACCATTGGGGAATTGAAAGAGAGTATAATCAAAATTCTACACAAGAAAATATAGCGCATTATGCTATTGACAATGGAGCTGATTTGGTTATAGGACATCATCCCCATGTCTTACAGGGTATTGAAGAATATAACGGAAAATATATTGTGTACTCTTTAGGAAATTTTGTTTTTGGAGGAAATAAAAATCCAAGTGACAAAGATACAATGATTTTTCAAGAAACATTTTATTACGAAAATGAGATTTTAATAAATACATCTATTAATATCATTCCTTGTTCCTTGTCAAGCAAAAAAGAAGCCAATGATTATCATCCAATAATTTTAGAAGGAGAAGAACAAGAAAGAGTTCTAAAAAAAATAAAAAATAGTAGTACTAATTTAAATTATATTGACTAAAACTCAAATTTGCTTTTTAAAATAACTTTTTTTGTTAGAAAGATTTATAAATTAAATAATTATTAATATTTTTGAATAGGTTTTCTGATTGACTAATAATTAATTAGTCATAAAAACAATATTGCTAAATAGGATAGAATAAGGAGAAAATAAACATTTACATACAAATGATTTTTTGCTATAATAATTTCGAGTATGAATTTACTCCTTGCTTTAGAAAATCTAAAGCCAAATAGACCATAAGGAGGTGTAGAAAATGAAAAAATATGAAATTATGTTCATTGTAAAATCTACGCAAGAAAGTAATGATATTAAAACGTCTGCTGAATTTATGAAAAATATTATTACAGACAATAAAGGCAAAGTTGTAGAATTTAATGAACTAGGAGAAAAAAAGCTAGCTTATTCAATTAAAAAAGAAATAAGTGGATATTATTACGTTATGATTGTTGAAGCTGGAAATGAGGCTATTAACGAACTGAATCGTAAAGCGTCTATTAATGAAAATATTTTAAGACATTTAATTATTCGATTAGACGAGGAGTAGAAAATGAATAAAGTAATATTAATTGGCAGACTTGCAAGGGACCCAGAAATGCGTACAACAATGAGTGGTACGAATGTAACTCGCTTTACTCTTGCAGTATCTCGCCCTTATCAAGATCAAAATGGAGAACGTAGCGCTGATTTTATTAATTGTGTTGCATGGCGTAAACAAGCAGAAAATATAGCAAAATATTGTACAAAAGGAAGTCAAGTTGCTATAGAAGGAAGAATTCAAACGGGTTCTTATGACGCACAAGATGGCTCTAAAAGATACACGACAGATATAATTTGTGATAATTGTACTTTTTTAGGAACAAAAAGTAATGATAACAGTTTTGGAACAAATGAAGCCAATCATTTTGGAGAATCAGAAGCATCTATGCCTACTTCTGATATTTCAGAAGATCCGTTTAAAGATTTTGGAGAAGAAATTGCTTTAAGTGATGATGATTTACCATTTTAGGAAGGAGAGAATATCATGGCAGAATTTCGTAGAAAAAAGAAAAAAATATGTCAAATGTGTGCTGGTAAAAGCGTAGATTATAAAGATGTAATGATTATAAACAAATATATAAATGAAAAAGGTAAGATTATGCCAAGACGAATGACAGGAGCTTGCGCAAAACATCAAAGACATATTGCAGAACAAATTAAATACGCTAGATTTATGGCGCTAATACCATTTGTAAAATAACTTTAAAGAACAAAACGTTCTTTTTTTGTTTGCAAAAATATAATTATTTGAAAAAGAAGACTGGTTTAAAAAATAGAAATAAATTTTTAAAAGAAATAATATGTAAAAAAGACTCGAATCAAATCTTAATTTTGCAAAACTTTGTAGATTTTCTGTAATAGTTATGTTATAATGTGGAAGAATAAGAATAAAAAGTTATTGCTTTATAACAGAAAGAGGTTGAATATGAAAATACTAGTAGGTTTATCAAAAGGAATACAAAGCGAAAATATTCCTTATCAAATGTTTATTGTAGACGTGGACTCTATAGAACCTTTAAAACAAGAATGGAGACCTGTTACACCTGATGCATTGGCAAGTTGTTCAAATGTTAGAGTGAATTTAGGTAATTTTAAATCAATTACTCAAAATCCATTAGAATATTTAGAAGCTGAATTTGATTTAAGTAAATTAGTAGATATTACTTTAAATCAGCAAGAATTTCAAATTATCAATGTTTACAAAGATGAAATTGGAGATCCAGTATTATATAGAACTGTAAATTCTTTAGGAGAGGTGAAAATACATCATATTTCAGAGCTTTCCTATAAAAGAAATTTTAGTATTTATGGAGAAGATATAAATAGTTTACCTTCTTACGTTAAAATATTAACTTTAAAAGATGCTTATGAATGGTGGGGCAAAAAAGACAAAGTTAAAATTCATAAAAGAACTACGCGTTTTGTATATGAAAATTTTGATACTCATGAAGATATGCCAGTACAATTATTGTATCACTATTTAGTAGGGGTAAAAGGATTTAAACTGGGGTATCACACCATTACAAACATTTATGATAAATTTATTGAAAAAGCAAAGCTACATGAATATTTTTTATTTAATGGAACAGCAAATATTAAATTAAAAGAAAGCATTTTAAATAGTGAAACCGATTTAGTTGAAGTTGGAATATTTGGAAATAAAGATCCATACCCAGATACAAGAAAAATTGGTTATTATGGTGCTACAATGTCTTTAATTTGCAATAGAAGAAACTATCCAGCTTTTGACTATTATAGTAAGCCTACATCTGAATCAAATTATGATAAAGATGGTATTGAGGTTACAATAGACATCACAGATGGAAATATGGCAGTTTATAATAAATGTGAAGAAGCCAACTGTATAGCAGAACAATGGCGAATCGGTGATAACAATAATTTCTTTGGTGTAACGCTTTCTAATCTTTTAACTGAAAAACTTGGAACTTTAAGTAAAAAATTTCAAGAAGAAAAAGAACGAGTAGAATTTGGACATTGGTCTAGTGCTAATACAAATGATTGGTTTCAAGTTATGTCTTTTGCATTATCAACACAATTTTATACAAAAGAATTAAGGAATAAATTAACAGAAATTTTGAATAATTTTCAATACTTATTTTCTTCCAAGTTGGCTGTTATGATTGAAAAGATTAGTGCAAAAGATTCATTAGAAACAATGAAATGGGCAGAAGAAAATGTAGAAAAAGTTATGGAAGATATTGCTTTTATGAAAGAAGATGAATCAATTCAAAAGTCTAATGTTACTGTTGAACAAATGAAAAATTTATTTACTTTTAAAAGAAACTCATTTGATCTACCAGACTGGTTACAAATATATTCGCCAGATACAATTGAGAAATTAGGAGGAGCTAATTATTTAAATCAGTTTATAGCAACACGAGGAGAAGAATCTGCGGAATTGTTCCTATCGATATGGGCAGAAAAACTAGAAAGTGATCAAAAGTATGTTTCTCATGAAGCAGAAGAAGAGATATTAGAACAAATAGATAAATTAGAAGATATTCCGATGCTTGCAACTGAAAAAACTAAACCTAAAAAAGAAATAATATAAAAGACTGTGAAAAAAACACAGTTTTTTTATTTTTTTAAAGAATAAAATATTTTTAATAGAAATATTTTAAAAAATGACAAATCTTTATGAAACATGCTATAATATTACTGGATTGGAGGGCGTACAAATGAAAGTTATTTTATTACAAGATGTAAAAAAACAAGGAAAAAAAGATGATATATTAGAAGTAAGTGATGGATACGCCAATAACTTTTTACTAAAAAATAATCTGGCAGTTCCTTATTCAAAAAAAAGCAAAGAAGTTTTGGATAATGAATTAGAAGTAAAAAGAATTGAAGAAGAAAATAGAATTATAGAATGCGAAAAAATTGCCAAAGAAATTCAAAAAGAAAAACTAATATTTTTTTTAAAATTGGGAAATAGTGGAAAGACATTTGGATCAATTTCTTCAAAGCAAATCGTAGAAGAACTAAAGAAGTTAGGCTTTATTATTGATAAAAAATGTATTCACATAACTGATCCTATCGATCAATTAGGAAGTTATGAAGTTGAGATAGAATTGCATAAAAAAGTTTTATTTAAAATTACAATAGAAATCAAAGAAAATAGAAAGTAGGTGAATAAATGGCCGTAAAACAAATGCCACAAAATAAAGAAGCAGAAATGAGTGTTTTAGGAGTATGTTTTTTAAATAAATATGCCTTAGAAAAAGTATGTGAAGAAGTTGACGTGAGAATGTTTTACGAGGATGCCAATCAAAAAATATTCACTGCTTTATTAGAACTTTATAAAAAAAATATTCCTGTTGATATTACAACAATTAAAAATGAATTGGATAAACAAAAAAATTTAAATGCTATTGGGGGATTAGATTACATTAGTGAAGTTATTGACTCAGTAGCTACTACTGCCAACTTAGATTCTTACATTAAAATTATTAAAGAAAAAGCAATTCTTCGAAATTTAATTGATACTGCAACTACAATTATTACTGAAGCGTATGAAGAAAAAGAATTATCCGTTTTATTGGATAATTCTGAGAAAAAAATATCTGATGTAGCCAAAGCAAGAATATCCTCTGAATTAACTCCTATTTCAGAAGCCTTAAGACACGCTCAAGAAAATTTAGAAATTTTAGCTCAAAATAAAAGTGAAATTACTGGCTTAGCCACTGGTTTTTATGATTTTGATAAATCAACAAGTGGTTTGCATGGTGGGGAATTAATTATATTAGGAGCACGTCCAGCTGTAGGTAAAACTGCATTTGCTTTAAATATAGCTACCAATGCTGCTATGAATACGGATAAAGCGGTTGCTATTTTCAATTTAGAAATGAATTCTGAACAACTTGTAAATCGGATGATTAGTGCCGTTGGAGGTATTGAAGGAGATAAATTAAAAACAGGTTCTCTTAACCATAACGATTGGAAAAAATACAATGAAGCTATGAGTGAACTTGCAGATACGAATATATATATAGAAGATGATGTTTCAGTAACTGGTCCAGAAATAAGAGCAAAATGCCGTCGTCTTGCTAACAGTGAAAAAGGGCTTGCATTGGTTGTTATTGACTATTTGCAATTGGTTACTACTGGTGGAAAAATGGAATCACGTCAAGTAGAGGTTTCAGAAATATCTCGTTCTTTAAAAAAGATGGCTATAGAATTAAATGTACCCGTAATTGCACTTGCTCAATTAACTCGTGGTGCAGAGCAAAGAAAAGAGTCCAATCAACCAAGATTGGTAGATTTAAGAGAATCTGGTTCGATTGAACAGGATGCAGATTTGGTTATGTTTTTAAATCGTCAAGATTATTTTGAAGAAAAATCTGCAGAAAAAAAACCAACCATTGTACCAGTCGATTTAATTATTGCAAAACATCGCCGTGGGTCTACGGGTCTTATACAACTATTGTTTGAGCTTGATAAAAGTTGTTTTAAAAATTATCAACGTATAGAAACTGAAGAAATATTTTAAAAAGGAGGATGTCATTTGAAAAAAAAAGAAGTAACTAAAACAATTATTTTAACCTGTATAATTGGTGTAATTTTATTAATTATAGGACTTGCTTCTCGTAATTTTGATTACGCTGGAAAATTTTATCAAATTTATTTAAATGGAAATAAATTAGGAGTAATTCAAAGTAAAGAAGAATTGTACGCTTTAATAAATGAAGAGCAAAAAGAAATTAAAGATATGTATCATGTTCAAAACGTATATCCTCCTAGTGGTTTTGAAATAAGAGAATATATTACATACAACGATACTTTAACTACTGCTCAAGAAATTTATGAAACCATTAAAGATAAAGAAAGTTTTACTGTAGAAGGGTATACAATTAAAATAAAATTTAAAGACGATAAGAATAAAGAACTTTATTTAAATGTTTTAGATGAAAATATTTTTAAAGAGGCACTAACTAACGTAGTTACAGCTTTTATTGATAAAAATGATTTTTACGCTTATATTAATAAAACTCAATCTCCTATTGATGAGGTTGGGGATATTATTGAAAATTTATATTTTGAAGAAACAATAACCATAAAACCAACATTTATCAGTGTGAATGAGAAAATATATACAAGTGCTATTGAATTAACACAATTTTTACTTTTTGGACCAGAGTCTAAGAAATCTACTCATACAATAAAACAAGGAGATACAATTGCTTCTATTTCAGAAACTTATAAATTAAACCCACAAGAATTTTTAATAGCAAATCCTAAATATAAAAATGAGCAAAGTGTTTTGGCAATAGGAGATAAAGTGGATGTTACCTTAATCAATCCTGTACTTACTTTAGTAGAAAGCATACATTCGGTATCTGATGAAGAGCAAGATTTTGAAGCAGAAGTAGTTTATGATTCTTCAAAACCGATAAGTTTTAGTGAAGTAACACAAACAGGAATTAAGGGAATCGAAAGAATTACAAGAAAATCCCAAGTAGTGAATGGAGAACCAAATCAAGGTGTTGACTCTGTTACTTCAGTAACAATAAGGGAAACACAAAATGAAATCACAACCAAAGGTGGAACAAGACCATCTGGATCTTACTATGAAAATGGTCGAAGTTGGGGATGGCCAACCAATCGTCCTTATATTATTACTTCGGGTTATGAATATCGTTGGGGATCTTTTCATAATGCACTTGATATTTCAGGAACTGGATTAGGATCTCAAATATATGCTGCTCGTGATGGTGAAATAATTGCAATTGAAACAGGCTGTGAAAATATTGGTTACTATCGTTCTCAATGTGGTGGTACTTATGGAAATCATGTAATTATTAGCCATAATGGTGGTTATTATACAATGTATGCACATATGCTTCAAAATATTGTAGTAAATATTGGAGATACTGTAAAACGTGGACAAGTAATAGGTTATATGGGAAGTAGTGGATCGTCTACTGGACCACATTTGCATTTTGGGGTTTCTATTGGGGAACCAAATCAAGGCGGAACTTGGATTAATCCATGGAGTTTGTATAGATAATGCGCGTTGTTGTTTTAGCAAGTGGATCTGAGGGAAATTCTACTTTTATAGAAACGGAAAATACAAAAATATTAATTGATTTGGGACGAAATGCCAAATATATAAAAGAAAAATTACTAGAAATTCAAATAGCACCTGAAGAAATTGATTACATATTAATTAGTCATACTCATAAAGACCATACAAGTGCTTTGAAAACATTTATAAATCGATACAAATCAACTGTTTTATTAAGTCAAAAAATGTTTTATGAATTGGATGATATAAAAGAATATGAAAACATTATAATATATGAAGAAGATATTTATATAAAAGATATAAAAATAAATACGATTAAATCAAGCCATGATGCCCCAGATGCTAGAAACTTTATTATCAATAATAAAGGAGAATCCATAGTTTATGTCACTGATACTGGTTATATAAATCGCAAATATTTTGAAATATTAAAAGATAAAGAAATTTATTTATTTGAAAGCAATCATGATATTGAAATGCTTTTAAATGGTCCTTATCCAAAATGGCTAAAAACTCGTGTAGTAGGAAGCTATGGTCACTTATCTAATAAAGATTCTGCTTTTTACTTAAGCAAATTAATTGGACCTCATACTAAAAAGGTGGTTCTTATGCACTTGAGTCATATCAATAATACGAAAGAAAAAGCACTAGAAATGATAGAAGAAACTTTTAAAGAATACGATGTTGATTTTAAAGAAGTGACTTGTGCTAATCGAAGTGAAATCACAAAGGTGATTACATGATTAAGATTATTTGTTTAGGAAAATTAAAAGAAAATTATCTTATTTCTTTTGTAGAAGATTATAGAAAACGTGTTAACAAGTACCACAAAATAAATATCATAGAATTAAAAGATGAAAATTCTCTTCAAATAGAAGAAGAAAAAATTTTAAAATATATAGATGATAAAGATTTTATAATAACTTTAGAAATTGAAGGAAAAAATTTACCAAGTGAGGAATTTGCTTCTTTAATGGAAAAAACATTTATTTCATACGGAACAATTGTTTTTGTTATAGGTAGTTCTTTAGGGTTATCTGATAAAATAAAAAAAAGAAGTAACTATGCTCTTTCTTTTTCAACTATGACGTTTCCCCATGGAGTCTTTCGTGGTCTATTACTTGAGCAAATTTATCGTGCTTTTAAAATAAATAATCATGAAAGTTATCATAAGTAAGGTGTTTCAATATGAATAACATGAATAAAGAGTTAAAACGATTATTATGTTTCTTTTAAATCAGACAGATTTTAATAATAATCGCCTCCTTATTTATTTTTCTTACTTTTTTAATACTATTAAAAACAGATTTAAAAAAATATAACAAAAAGAAAAATACCTGAATAAGGAAATAATTTAAAAGAAATATTATCAAAAATAAAAAAGATAAAATTTCAAAGTGTTATTTGCTTTTATCTATATAAAATTAACTAGTGATGTTTATTTAAATGTTATAGATGCCCCTTATATTAATCTTTTTAATCATGAAGAACACCTTGCATTTAACAACCTAAAAGAGATGATAGTATATTTAGAAACCGCTATTGTAATATTCTTAGGGGGCTGTTTTACTCTTAGAGATATTCGCTATATTTTTTTCGTGGGAGGTTTATTTATTATTTTTCAAATTGCATTTGCTTTTAAAGCATTGTATTATAAAGAAAAGGAGCAGTAATTATGTTGAACAATGATTGGGATGAAATATTAAAAGTAGTTTTTGAGGGAGAAGGCTTTAAAAAATTTTATTCACTTGTTGAAAAGGAATACACTAATAAAACGATTTTTCCACCCAAAGATTATATTTTTAATGCTTTAAAATTAACACCATATAAAAATGTAAAAGTTGTAATAGTAGGACAAGACCCTTATCATGGAGTCGGAGAGGCACATGGTCTTTCTTTTTCTGTTCAAAAAGGAATTAAAGTACCTCCTTCTCTTAAGAATATTTACAAAGAATTAGAAAATGATTTAGGTATAACTCCAGTGAATGAAGGTGATTTAACCTACTGGGCATGTCAAGGAGTCCTTCTTCTGAATGCTGTACTAACTGTTGAAAAAGATAAACCTGCTAGTCATAGAAATTTAGGTTGGGAACGTCTTACAGATTATATTATTAAAACATTAGACAAAAAAGAAGAACCTATTGTATTTATTCTTTGGGGTAATTTTGCTAAAGAAAAAAAAGCTTTTATTACCAATCCCAAACACTTAGTTTTAACATCTGCTCATCCAAGTCCATTTTCAGCAAATTATGGTTTTTTTGGGAGCAAACCATTTTCGAAAACAAACGAATTTTTAAAAAACAACAATAGTACACCTATTGATTGGGATTTAAAAAACAAAAAATAAATTTTTTTCTTCATATAAATATACTTAATAAACTTAAAGATTGTATTACAATCTTTTTTATAATCTTTCAATTAATTCGAAACACTCTTCTAATTTCTCTACTATTCTTTTTTGCTCTTCTATTGGGGGTAGTGGTATTAAACAATTTTGAGCATCTTTTGTTCCTAATCTTGGCATCT
>CANPIH010000014.1 GCA_947574085.1 uncultured Mycoplasmatota bacterium
CTATTTGTCATTAACTTTTCTTTATGTTTATACATTTCTTTACGTTTATTCATGTATTCTTCTTTACTGTTTGCAATTTGACTTTTTTTCTTTAATTTTTGTTTCTTTTCTGTATCATTTATAGCAGCAATATGACTACTACCCATAATTTCTTCGACTACTTCATCAATATCATCATTATCTTCTAAAGTAGCTTCCGTATCTGTACTGATTAAACTTATAGCGTTATCTAAAATAATGACATCGTCTTCACTTAATTCATCAGTAGCGTTTTTTACTTCAATCCCTAATTCACTTGCTTTTTTTAATACCTCAGCCACAGACAAATCTACACTACTCGCATACTCACTTACATTCATCATTTTTCTTCACCTTCCTTTTTTATCATTTCTAACATTTCTTTGTATAAAGAAATTGGTATGTTTACTTCTAAAACTTTATCTAATATTTTATTCTTTTGCGCTTTTTCTATGACACTTACTTCTTTTTTTAAATAAGCACCTTTTCCATTTTGGCGTCCAGTTTCATCAATTAATACTTCTCCATTTGGTGTTCTTACGATTCGCATAAGCTCTCTTTTTTCAAAACGTTCTTTCGTTACAACACACATTCGTAAAGGTATTTTTCTTGGTTTCATAGGATTCCTCCTTTTTTTATTTATTCTCCCTTATTTCCTTCTTCATTAATTTGAGAAAGGGTTTTGATCTCAATATGGAATTTTGTAAGACGACTCGCCAATTTTATATTGCTACCTTTTTTACCTATAGCTAAACTTAAATTTTCATCGTTTACAATTGCCAAAGCTTCTTTTTTTATTGGATCCGTAATGTTTACAATTACATCCTTAGCTGGACTTAGTGCATTTTTAATAAATTCTGCTGGATCTTCACTATAAAGAATTAAGTCAACTCTTTCTCCATTTAATTCTTTTAAAATACTCCCAATACGGCTTCCACGTTCTCCGATACAAGCTCCAATAGCATCAACTTTTTCATTTTCAGAATAAACGGCTACTTTGCTACGAATTCCAGCTTCCCTAACACAAGCGTATAATCTTACTGTACCATCTACAAGTTCTGGAATTTCAGTCTCAAACAAACGTCTTACAAAACCATAGTGTTTACGACTTAATAATATAAGTGGTCCTTTAGTAGTGGCTTCAACTTTACTAATATAAACTCGTATACTAGATCCCATTGTAACTTTTTCATCTGGGATCATTTCTCCTTTTGGTAAAATACCTCGAGTTCTGCCTAAATCCACGTAGAAATTTCTTGCGTCTTCCATAGCAAGAAGGCCTACCATCATTTCTCCTTCTTTACCTTCAAATTCTTCTATAATACTATTTCTTTCAGCCTCACGAATTTTTTGATTAATGACTTGTTTGGCAGTAGACGTTGCCACACGCCCAAAATCTTTTGGAGTAACTTCTCGCTCAATTGTTTCGCCAACTTTAATTTCAGGAACAAGTTCTTTTGCATCCTCCAAAAGAATTTGAGCGTCTTCATTAATTTCTGGTGGAATTCTTGTTACATTCCCATCTTCATCCACACTTTCTGTACCATCGTCGTAATCGTCAACTACCACTAAATAGGAAATAACTTTGATTTCTCCTGTTTCTCTATTAATATCCACACGAACATTGGTTTTTGAATCAAAATTTTTTTTGTAAGCGGTTGCAAGTGCTAGTTCCATTGCTTCTAAAACAACATCTCGGCTAATATTTTTTTCTTCCACAATATGGTCTAAGGCTTTTAAAAATTCTTTTGCATTCATTCTTCATTCCCTCTTTCTTTGCTTAAAACATCCAATATGTATTCTTCTTCAATTAAATCCAATTCATCTATAATGGGATTGATCAAATTGGTTGCCATAACAATTGTATCTAAATCTATTCCATTTATTTTATCTAAAACAATTCTTAAAAAATTGTATTTCCCTTCTTTTTCAAAAGAAATACTATCCACAACAATATTCACTTTTTTTAAAGGTTCCTCAATACTTAATTTTATTGTTTCTAATCTACTTTCCATTATTCACCTCATAAACCATTTACAATAATAAAAGTGGGAGTTCTGCCCACTTAAATCTGTTATTAGTATATTAACACAGCTTTAGTAAAAAGAAAAGTATAAATTCTATTTATTACTTGCAGAATCTTTGTTCTACCAATAGTTTTTCACGTGATAATACTTCTTCTGTAATAGATGTACTTTCACTAATTAAAATATTATTGTTATTCAGACTCATTTGTTTTATTTTAAGAAGTTCTAATTCCATTTTCACTAAAGATTCTTTCAATTCTTGGATTCCTTTAAAATCTTTCAATTTTTCAATAAAAGATTTTAACTCAGTTATTTCTCGACTTAATTTATTTATTTTTAAACTAAGATCTGTTGATTGTCTTAAAAAGTCGTTTTCATTTATTTCCTCTTTATCCAAAGAGATGATTTGATGGAATATTTCTTCAAAATCAATACTGTTAGGTAAAACGTTTGTATTAAATAACAAGCTATTTACTTCAATAGTTGAATTAAAATAAAATTGATTGGTTAAATAAAAATATTTAAATTGTATTTTATAATTTGATCCTTTTGATTTATATTTTAATACATTTCCATTATAATTTGGAATCCTTTCTAAATTTTGTAAATAAAAAATAGGATTTATGTTATCTTCTTTATCCTTAAAAACTTGATATTCTGCTTTTGAAAAATCATTTGTTAAATCTAATACAATTTTTTTAAAGCCGAGATTATTTAAGTGATTTAGTAATAATAAAATCTTATTTTTATTTGTATGATTCTTTTCAATGTATTTATAATACTCTCCTATAGCTGTTTCATGTTTTTTTCCTTCAAAACAAACTTCAAAAATAAAATTACTTATGTTAAAGTACTGATTAATTGTATCGATAATTAGTTGATTTTCTTTGTAAAATTTTTTTTCTTCTTTTCGTCCAAATACTTTCTTTTTCTGTGATATTTTTTCCAAATCATTTATTGAATACGAAGTGTAATCTACTTTTTTTAAAAATAGTGTTAAGTTTTCTATAAAAATTTTGAAATCTTCTAATATATAAATTATACAAATTGCTGTTTTAATTCTTATTTCTTCCATAAGTTTTCTCCTTATTTATTTTTTTATTATACTTTAGTTTAATTCTTTATACAATATTAAAAATTTTTAACCAATAGTTCAAAAAGAAATTGAAGTTATTTTTAAATAAAAAAATGAAAGCTTTCACTTTCATTTTTTGTTCTTCTTGAAAAGTATAAACGTTTTTTGAGTCCCATTCTTCACTTGCTAATTTGAGATCTCATTGCTAGTAAATTAACAATATTTATTTTAAAGTTTTTCTTTTGACCGGTATTTAAAATAAATTTAAGAATACCAAGTACTCAAAACTAAAATTGTATACAATATTATTGCATATCTTCAAGTAAAATTTCAGTTTGAACTTCATTTACACTTTCAATACTATCGTTTATTGTGTTTGAAACTTCTTCGTTTCCTAAATCTTGTACACCACTCTCTTGACTTGGTGTAACATCAACATCTTGTGTAGATTGATTTTCATTAATTAAATCATTTTCACTTAATGTATCACTCTCATTTTTAAGAGGAACATCCTTATCTAAAGAAACGGAATCATTGTCTATAATTTCTTCATCTTCTACAATTTCATCTATTTCCTCTTTAGATACAACTTCTTTTATAGTGTCGTTATCCTCTTCTTTTACATCAGCTGGTTCTTCACCTTTCTCATCTTTTTCTATAAGATCTAAATCAGCGCTTACGCCATTAGACTCTTCTAATTTTAAATTTTCTTCATCTATAGAAGGAGTCTCTATTTTATCGATACCCGTGGTATCTTTTATGGAAGGTTTTATAACCTCTTCATCGAACTCACCGATATAAGCAGTATAGTTTACTTCTTTAACAACATAATTGCTATCATAAGTTAACGCAATTTGAATGTATCCAATACATTCTTTATTTGCATTGTATAGATAAACAATATCTTCATTAATTTCGGTATGCTTATCTACTTTATAATAGGCATCTAACATTTGAATTTGTTTTAAGATACTATCCATACGGTCATTTGTATATACAGAAGAACTTTCAGGTCTTATGGTATACATCGTTGTATTTTCATCGACTCTTGTACCTTCTGGAAGTATCTCGAACCATTTGTAATTTTCGTCACTGTAAACATGAACAGTAAATGTTTTTCCTGCATCCGTTCCTAAACCTTGTATTCCATCTACATAAGATTCTTCTACTTCTGCATTTCGAATCGCTTTCGAAATTTCTAACATTTTGGCACGATTTATGTTATCCGCACTTGTCTTATATAAAGATTCAAGTGTTTCCATAGAGTAAATTGCATTGTACATTACAAGTACATTTCTCTTAAATCCGTTCCACATGTTTACTTTATCTGCAGCAACGTCTTCTGTATTTAATTTTGTAATTCTTAATTTATTTTCTCCTTTATGATTTTCGTTATAGATATCATCTAAAACCGATAAATCAATAATAACTTTATTCGAAGACAAATAATATTTAAATCCAGGTATATTGCTATAATTTCCAACAGTAGTATCTAAAGTCGTTTGTTGCAACAAACTTAATATACCACCCCTATTTGTAATGTATTGAATTAGTTCAGTAGCTTCTTGTGGATATAACAATTGAATATATTCAACAAATATTTTTTGCCACTTTTCTAAATCATTTTCTTCTCCAAAACTTGTTCCATCTTTTGTATTAAAATACATCTCTTTTGGATTCGCATTTAATCCATTCGTATAGGTTCTAGCGTATCCAAGAAAATTATCTTCTACTGAGTAGATGTAACGTTGAAGAATAGTATTTGGATTTTCAACAGAAATTTCTACAGTTTCATATTTTAACCCTGGAATATCCAGATTTAACAAACTGCAACTTGAACTATCCATATATTTTGCAAGATAAGCTTTTACAGAATCATGATAAGTAAATTCTAAATCATTTTTTACAATACCTGTCAAAGATTCATGTGTTTTATTTGCTAACGCTGGATAGTAATCAACAGAATAATATCTTAACCATTCATTAAAAGCTTCACAACCATTTTGAGTATTTGGACTATCTAATATTAACTTTTTAGGATCACTTTTTTGTTTATCACCCACAAAAGTTTGGTAATCTCCAGCCTTTATGACTTTTTCACCTTCAATAGTTAAATCAATTATCGTCTTTTTATAATCGTTATAATCTAATTGAATATTTTGATCTTTTGCAGATATTTTAAGTGTTATTCCATACTTTCCGAAATACTCATTATCATTTTGAAGGGTTCTACACAATAATATACCTTTTTCATCTTCTGATTTTTGATATTTTATTACGTCACATGTACCTTCAGAGTGAAGTTGATTATCAACAGGATTTGTAGTTTCCCATGAAAACTCAATTGACTCGTTAATTTCATCATAATGAAGAGTATATTCTGATGAAGTTATAGAGTACTCAAAATAAGCGTGTTTCATAGTAGAAGAATACTTGTATTCATCATCTATTAGCTTCATATGAGTAACATCTATAGTATCTGTTGTATGCTCTTCTGTCCATTTTTTCTCTGTATAAAGAGCAGCAGAATAAACTACTACAGGTTCTTTTGATTCCTCTTTAAATTTTGATTGCGACTTAGGAAAAATTCCAAAACTTATTATGTTCAAAATCAAAGTTGTATAAATAAGCGATTTGTAGAACTTTTTGTTATATTTTATTTTCCCTACGTCTAAAATAAGCATCACCTCCTTTAATGTTTATTTTAAACATATATTATTTTTATGGTATTTGTTCAACAGAATATCCAATAGCAACTACTTCATTAAATTTTGTTGGATTTTCCTTATCTTTTGACAAATCATCAATTGAGCCACTAAATTTCACTTTTACCTCAATTGTAAGATCATCAACTCCATAAGGTAACTCAATTGGATCTAAAATATACATTGTACTATTGGTAGGACAAGTTGTGGTTTCATTATCCATACATTCGCTATAACCTCTTGAAATACTCTCTATAGTAAATGATTTGTCAACAAAAGTCAAGAGTTTTAATTTTGATTTAACGTCCATCTGACTTGCATCAACTGTAAATGTATATGTTAACAATAAATCTTCCTTAGTTACTTCATACGCTTCGGTATCATTATCACAAGTTTTTCCATTACTACTAGTGCAATGAATTGCTAACTCAAATTTTGCTGTAGAAGCATTGCTACTACTTTGTAAACTTGTAATATATTTTGAATAGGTTATTACAGTCGTAAGAAGTAACATAACTCCTGTATACATGAATAACCATTTTCCTAGATTTTTTCGAAATCTCTTACTCTGTAATAATCCTTTCATTTAATCTCACCTATTTCTTTTTAGAATTTTTAATTCTTTCTTCTTTAAATTTTAAAAATTCTTTTTCATCTTCTGTTAGTATCGGATTTCCATTTTTATCTGTACTAACAAGAAAGCAAACCATAATTCCAATTAACAAAATCATCGCCATTACAAATGGACTTTTTAATGAAGTTGTAAGTTTACCAAAACCATTGATTTTTGTAACATATTTACCAACAATTCGATCCACACTGATGGCTTCATCGCTTGTATTGTTGTTATCTCCTTTAGTAATCATCATTTTGTCATCTATAGAAACAATTCTATGTGTTACAAAATTTCCATCTGCATCATAAAAGGTAATGATATCCTCTTTGTTATACGTTTCATTTTTGGTATTTATTATAATCAAATCTCCTACATGAATAGTTGGCTCCATAGAACCTGAAACTACTTCTAATATTCCATATCCATTAACTGTTGTTAAATCTTGCCCAAGAATATTTAAGCAAAAGTAATTATAAACATTAAAGACTAAAATCAAAACTAACAACAAAGTAATTAAGGAAATTGTTAATCTTTTTATGATTTTCATTCTAACCCCTCTTATCCGTTATTGTCCACGTTACAGTTGTCTGTAACATTTTTAAAATGAATTCCAAAATTTAAACTATATTTATCGTTTATTTCTTCTTCATCGGTCAAGGCTGCTTTTTTACCTATTTCCGTATCTAAAGTGTTATTATGATCTACCCATTTCCAATACAAGTAAATCGAAACACCCCCATTATCTTCTATCACAATTTCATCTTGCTCTGCAAACATTATTTCTTTAGTATTTCGAGTATTAATACTTCCACCATTTAAAATACTATAGTTGTGATTACAATACTCATCCTTATTTGTGCCACAGCTTACATTGGCATTGTTTCCTAAATAATAAGTAAAATTATCATCATTTTTAGCCGAATGCTTAATAATATATCCCATATTTAAACATCCAGAATCTACACAAACAGTATCCTCTGTTAATGTGAAACCAACAATTTTAATTTTATTTCCTGTGGTATTCTTGAAATTTAAAGTATACGTTCCATTCGCCCCAGGATAAATAAGTGTTTGGTTGTTTGCCTTTTTATTTATAAATAATTCTGGATCAAATATCCACATTGTTTTAAAGACTTTATCATCAGGAGTAGGTAAAGCTATATTTTTATTGTAAATAGCATAAAGATTCGTAATTGGTTTTGTACTTTCTTCTATAGTAAAATCAGTTTTAAAGCCAGTCGATGCCAAGTCGTTTTCGTTATATCCTATAAATTCATAATAAGTGCAATTATTTGGATCTGCGTTCATGAATGGTTCCATTTTTGATGTTGCCAAAACGTCTCCCAATTCTAAAGCAAAACTTTGCATCGTGCTATATTCTTCGTCTGGATTTAAGATATCAAAATATCCACCATTAGCAAATACATTTACAATATATTTTTGGGTAATAGATAAAGTAATTGTTAATCCATTATGAACAGGATCACCTGCAACATATCCCATTATAGATAAAGTGACATTTCCTATTTTTTCTGCTGTAATTTCTATAGGTAAACTTGTAGGTCCTTTCTCACTTGTAGAAGGATTGTATTTTAATTCTGTAATGGCATTTTCAGGATCATTTACAGAAATTACAATTTTTGTATTTGTATTATTGACATCCCAAATTGTTAATACTTTGTTTTTGTATTCCCAATCAACACTACCTGTAAATATGGCCCTATTTTGACTATATAAAATAATGTTTTTGATTCCACTATTTATGCCATCTTTCGTAGTTAAGCCAATAGTATAATGACTTCGAGTCGTTGATAATTCATAATCACTACGATATTTAAAATTTACAACTTTGCTTGTCATATTTGCATTGTAATCTTTAATTCCTACAGTAACTTTTACTTTTCCCGCAGTCATTTGAACCTTTGGAATTAATAAAATTTCACCAGTTAAAGTATCATCCATAGGAAGTATAGTAGATGAAATATTCGGATTATCAAATTCTACAGATATATTTTTTTCATCTACAGAATAATAGTTATTACCATCTTTTGACTCCATTACTTTAAATTTCATACTACAAATGGAATCATTTTCTAAATAACAGTCATTAGGTGCAGAAATAATTTCTACTTTACGAGTAGGTTTTATAATTTTAACAACGTAAGTTCTTGAAACACTTCCATCTTTGCTTGAAACACTTATTTTTAAAGTATTTTCGTATTCTTTTAATTTATTATTTAGTTCAGAAATAGAAATAGATTCTCCATTCAAATTATAGCTAAGTATACTATTTTCTTTATCTATTGCTTCTACATCTAGATTTAAAAAATCTTCATTGTAATAAATTGGTAAATCATAAACGATTTCTCCATTTTCCACTCTTTCATTCTCAAAAGAATATTGTTCATTTTTATTTCCTGAAGCCATTAAAGTTACATAACTTTTGTCTTTAATTAAATTGACTGTGTATGTATTAGAAATATTTCCATCTTTGCTTGAAACTATAACTTCTACTTTATTTGTTCCATTTTTAATGGTTCCATTGATCGCATTATTTAAAGCAGTAATATCTTTGTATTCGTTTCCTTCATAAACATAAATAACATTTACTGTATCCGTTGGAAGAGCAGTAATCTCTACAGATTCGTCTCGATCCAATTTCATTGATGTTTCTTTATTTGTAAAAAATTTTTCTTGTCCATTAATTATTATTTTATCAATAATAGGATTTGTTGGATCAATACTTGTTTCTTTAGCACGTGTAATAGTAACTTCATAATTTCTTTTTGTTCCATCTTGTGCAGTTACTTCTACTATTACACTATTTACTCCTGGCTGTAAAGAAATCGTTCCATCTGTATTCCCATTATAGGTTACTGTTGCAAATGGACTCATTGGAGTAACTAATAATTTTACAGAGTCTATTTCTTTTGACACAAATGTTTGATAAGTAGAAGTAATATCTCTATTATTTGCTTCTCCTGGAACAGCTACAAAAATTGATTCGATAGAATTATCCTTTGACAAATTTTCCGATTCTCTATATACATTTACAGTATAAAGTCTTTCGCAATTGCCATCACTGGCTTTTACTATAATTTTGTTATTTCCATCTTTTAAAGAAATCGTTCCATCTAAATTTCCATTATAAGTTATGATTGTATTTTCAGTTCTTGCAGTTCCTTTCAATGTAATAGTTGTTGTTCCGCTTGGAACTGTAACGTTATATTCTAAAATATTTTCGTCAAATATAGGATGCAATGGATACCCAATAGCAATTAAATCGGATAAAGTGTTGCTTTTATTTTGAGTAGCTCGATTGATATTAACTTTATAAGTAGTAACATGCCCATTATTTGTAACAGTTATAACAACTTCGTTTTGTCCATAATCTAATGCAATGTTGCTTAACGTTTCTGTATTGTAAACTGTTCCTTTATGAGTGTAAGTAATATTGACACTGTTGCTATTACTACTTGGGATAGCAATAAAATTCACTTTTTCAACAGTAAAATCAACTCCAATATTATACTCTTTAACAAAAGGATCAAAATCTATTGGTAAGGCTTGATTTAAATTGCTTGTAATTACTATGTTTTTAAGATAGCTATTTGTATCTACCGTATCCGTAGAGCGGATTCTATTAATGATTAAACTATAGGTTCTTGTAGTTCCTCTTGTATCTGTAACATAAATTTTTACACTATTTGGACCAGTTAATAAATTTAATTTATTAATATCATTTGTGGTTATTCCATTATAAGTATAAGTGACATTTGCTTTTTTACTCCAAGGAGTAGCACTAAAATCAATCACACTGGTTTCACTGTCTACAAATAGCTCATAAAATAGCGTTTGTTTATCAAATCCGTCAATGGTTTGTCCGTTAATAGAAATATCTTTTAAATAATTTTTAGGGGAATACGCTTTATTAATTATAGCGGTATAAGTAGTTGTACTTGTTTTATCTGGTGAAGTCACTGTAATTACAACAACATTATCTCCTGTCTTTAATTTTAAGTTGTCTAAATTTGCAACACTTACATATTCTTCTGAATCGGCTCTTTTGTAAGAATACGTTAAAATAGAAGAGGGATTGGTTGGAATTGCTGTTAAACTGGTCTGAAATGTCCAACCATTTACTCCTAAGTAAAATGTATTTCCATTTTTACTAAAAATCCCTTTATCGGAAAGCAAATTTTGTAAAGTACTTATACTATCATTAGGATCTATAATTGGTTTATCTGGATTTTCTGGCTCGCTTGAATCCCCTGAATTGTCTGGATGACTTGGATCACTAGGTTTATTAGAACTGCCATCGTCACTTGGTCTATTTGAAGAATTCGAACTGCTTGAATCGTTACTTGGAGCATTTGGATTTTTTCCTTTTACCACATTAACTTTATAAGTTGCTGTATAAGTTGTGTTGTTATAAACCAAACTTAAAGTAATGGTAGCACTACCATTTTTTATGGCTTTAATTTTTAATACTCCCTTTTCAACTGTTGCTGTAGCTACTGTTTCATCACTAGAAGATGCTGTCACTTCCCCTTGCAATCCTACTAAAGTAAATGAAACATTTTTCGTTGTATTACTTCCTAAATAAATGGTTCCAGCTTCACTAGATAAAACTATTTTTCTTTTGCTTTCTAAAATAGTTACTTTAGTGCTAGCCTTATAGATTTTTCCATTTGTACTTGTTTGTAAAATAACATTTACTTCTCCTGGATTTTTTGGATTTACAATCACATACCCATCGCTAACATAACAAGTTGCTATGTTTGCATCACTTGTAGTACATGTAAAATTTCCTGGATTAATATTTTTGTACGTAAATCCAATTTTTAAATTATTATCAGATGCAGACATTTCAAATTGTTCACTATCAAATAATAAATCTTGATTTACAATTTCTTCCTTATCATTTGTATTTTTATTAATTGTGTAATTTCCTTCATTACGAAATAAATTTCCTATTTTACCTAAGAAACCAGTTGTGCAACTTGTAATTAGTAAAAGAAGTAAGATAACAATAATAATAATGTATAAAATAATTTTTTTCTTATCTTTTTCATCATCATCAAAAAAATCGTTTTTTTCTTTTAATTTTTTTGCAAAATTGTCTTTTAATTTTTTTAAACCTTTCATTTTTGTCTTTACTCCTTTCTAGAATTCTTTAAGTTCCAAATAAATCTACGAAATTTTCATAGACTTATTTGGAAGTTAAAACTTCCAATTTTACTACAATTAAGCAGCAGCTTGGATTACAGTTATAGTCGCTGTAGCTGTGATATTTCCACCTTCAGCAGCAGTATCTAAAGCGTCATTTGCTTTAATAGTATCAGCGTCATCTCCTGTTTCATAAGCCCATTTCCATTGAACTGGAATTTCGATTTCAGCTCCTTGAGTATTCATAACTGTTTTGTAAGCAGTCATGTCTAAATCTGCTAAATTGCTAGACCAATCTGTTCCATTCAAACTATATTGAATATTTACACCAGTTCCACTATTATCTGAAAGAGTAATAGCTTCTACTTTAGCTTTTACATCAGAATTATTTTTAATTTTGATTGTAAATGAACCTGAAGTTCCTGGAGCAATAATTTTCTTAGTAGTTGTTACAGCGTCAGCACCTTCACCAGTAGTAGTTGAATTTTCAGTATTAATTAAAGTTCCAGCATCATCAGTAACTGTTTCGAATAAATCGAAAGCAAAGTCATTAGAAGTATTTCCGTCTTCATCTAGGAATTGAATATCCCATACTGCGATATCAGCAGATGATGAAGCATTGAAATCTTCAGTATATTTAGCGTAAGTTCCACTTACAGAATAACCTGTAACAGCAACAGCCATTAATAAACCAACTAATACAGTAAACTTTTTGTTCATTATTTCACCTCCTTCATTGTATATTTCTTTTATCTTACATAACCTACTAGGCTATGCTTAGGAAGTTATGTAGACTTCCATCTATGTAAACGTCACAAGGACTGTTTACAACTTTTTAACTTAAGCCGTTTTCGATGGCTTAAACATCTTAATCTTGAGAATTCTTTTGTTTTTGTTCTTCTTGATATTTTTTAAATTCTAAATATTCTTGTTCTTTGCGTTCAAGTCTTTTTTTCTCTTCTTCTTGTTCTTCTTTCATTCTCTTATATTCTAAGAATTCTTCGTATTCTTTCTCTTCTTGTTTTTTTCGCTCTTGTTCTTCTTTCATTTTTTTATATTGTAAAAATTCTTCTTCTGATTCTTTCACTTTGTTATTGTCTAAAACTTGTTCCAATGACTCTTTTTCTTCATTTTGTTCTTCTAAAGTAAAATCCATTTGAACAGCTCTTTTTTCATGTGATTCTTTCTCTTCTTTATTTTCTTGTAGTTTTCTTTTGTATTCCAAAAATTCTTTTCTATCTTTTTCTTGCTGTTTACGATAAGATATCATAAATCCAATAACAAATAGAATTGTAATGCCTACCACAATGACAAGTATGGTAGTTGGCTCAGATAAACTTTTCATCATGGACCCAATCCCTGGAATTCGCCCTATATATATCCCTTCTACATCTTTGTATTCTACCAAATTACGATCTTGAGAACTATTGTTATCTCCTTTTGTAATAAAGTAGGTAACTCCTTCTTGTACAACAATATCAATAATTCGGTGTGTAGTAACAGTTCCCTCAGCATCTCTAAAAGCTATGACATCGTCTACTTTTAAAGTGGTTGGATCCACAACTCGGGTTAATATTAAATCTCCAATTTGGATTTCTGTTTCCATGGATCCAGAAAGAACCATGAATGGCTTAATTCCAAAAACACTCGGTACTTTGTCTTTGTCTTTTTTTGCTTGCATCATAATACTTAAATTCATTATTAATATTGGAATTAAAATAATACAAGCGATTAAAATAAGCCAATTTGACCAAGACTTATACCACTTCTTGTCACCCTTTTTCATTTCTTTCACCACTTTCAATCATATTTAACATTTATATTTTGGTTTTATCTTTGGATATTTTGGAACTAATTTTCGTACAAATTCTTCTGATAAAACCAATTCTGGATTTTCCGTTTGATGAATATTTTGTAAATAATCAATTAAACAACATATATCTTTAACAAATACTTCTCCTGTTACATTATATAAAGAATAAGGGTTGTATTTCTCATATCCACAATTGCTACATACTTCTTTTGACTCGTATTCTGGATCGTCTTCTATTGGTATGTTTACAAAACTATGCGGAACTTGTGTTTTACTCAATTCTGTTCCACAACGCTCACAATACTCTAAAATTTGGCTACAAAATTGAGCATCAGGGGCTGTAGTTGATACTGTACTAGCATGTTCTTCTCTAGCTATTGATAATTTTTTACCACAAGAGCAAACATTCCATACGTTGCATTCTACTCTTTCTACATGATCATTAGCACAAGTATGTACGTTTTCTGACCCTAAAGAAGCTCCACACACCTTGCACTTAAATTCTTTCTTATCTCCCACAATAGTTCCGTCATCTTTTTCACAAGATAAACAAGCAACTGAAACTTTGGTTTCTCCACAAGAACACTTTAATATTTCTGAGTGAGTTCCATTTCCATTGCTTTGAAAAGTTCCTGTCCCTCTGAAATCACATGTATGTTCTGGCTTTACTTCAATTTTATCAAGTAAACCATTACATACTGTGCAATAATAGCAGTCGTAGTTTCCTTCTCTTTTTGGTGTACTTGGTGTACATGAAACTGGAGCTGATTCTTGAGTTTTTCCACAAGAACACTGCAATGTTTCTGAATGTGTTTTATTTCCTTTATATTGATAGTTTCCTGTTTTTTTGAAATCACATGTATGTTCTGGCTTTACTTCAATTTTATCAAGTAAACCATTACATACTGTGCAATAATAGCAGTCGTAGTTTCCTTCTCTTTTTGGTGTACTTGGTGTACATGAAACTGGAGCTGATTCTTGAGTTTTTCCACAAGAACACTGCAATGTTTCTGAATGTGTTTTATTTCCTTTATATTGATAGTTTCCTGTTTTTTTGAAATCACATGTATGTTCTGGCTTTACTTCAATTTTATCAAGTAAATCATTACAGTTTGTACAATAATAATAAGTGTAATTTCCTACTCTTTTGGGATTTCCTTTTGTACATTTTTCATTTGGTAATAATAGAGTAGTCTTTACATTTCCACATTGACATGTCTCTATTTTGGTAACCTTATGAGTTCCATTTTTGTTTGAATCGTACTTATAAGTAGTATTGTATTCACATTTATGCCCTGGAGAATCTGGAGTAGGTTTTTCTGGAGTACTAGGATTAGTAGGTTTATTATTTCCAGCTGGCTTTTTGTCTTGATTTGTATTTAAAGATTCAGATTCTTTCTCTTCTTCTTTTTCTTTTTTTGTATTGGTATTATTACTTTTATCTTTCAGATTTACACTTTTTTTAATAACTTTTGCCCCTAATAGTTCCAAAACATAAGCGTCTTCTTCTTCCTTTGCAGTATATTTTTCAACTCCCAATTTTTCTGCTAAAATTTTACGAAAGGTAAAATCACTTGGATGTCCATTTTGTTTTAAGGCTTCTTCTAAACTTGTTCCCACGTAATTTGACAAATCGTATTTTTTCTTTAGCTCTTCAATTTCAGACAATTCTTCTGCTTCAGATTCAGTTTCTATTTCGCTTATTTCTTCACTTTCATTCTCTAGTAATTGTTCTTTTAATTCCTCTATTGTATCCAATAATTTTTCATATTCTTCATCACTTATATAATGTTCATGCGTCTCAACTTCTGAAACTTTTTTTGATGTTTGACATCCAGTAAGAGACATAATACCTGTTAAAGATAGTAATGCTATTCTTTTACTTAACGTTTTATCCTTCTTATCTAATTTCATTTAAATCAACCCATATTCCTTTCAACTTATTTTAATATAAATTTCCTTTTTTTGTTTGTTTATTATACTAATATTTTTTTAAATGTCAATACTTTTGAATTATTTATAATAAGTAGTATAGCATATTGTTTAAAAAAAGATAGTCCATTAGTCAAGAACTGGCAATAATTGACATAAAAATTTACAAAAAAAAAGTATTCTTATACTTTATTTTATAAATCCGTTTTGAACTGCTTTGGTATCATTAACAACAATAAATGCTTTTTCATCGTACTTTTTCACAAGTGCAATTAATTTTTTTAAATTGCGATGGTTGATTTGAAAATACATCATATCTCTTTTATTACCTTCAAAATCGTCTTTTAAATCTATTATTGAAACTCGATATCCATGTTTTCGAATAGATTTTAATAATTGCTGATTGTCTTTTTCAACAACCACTTGAACTCCCACAATTCCTTTTATAAACGTATTGGAAATGTAAGAACCTATTAATGTTCCTGTCGCATACCCTAAAGAATAAGAAATAGGCACCAAAATACTTTTTATATCAGTAACCAATGCCTCACGTGCAATTAGAAACCAAATAAAAACTTCAAAAAATGCAAGAATTACCATAATGACAGTTTTTCCTTTTACCATTAACATAGTACGAGTAGTTCCTATAGAAACGTCTAAAATTCTAGCAAAAAATATTTTTATACACAAACAAAATAGTTGCATTACAATCACCTGCCAATATTTTTCCCTAAAATTAAAATAAATAAACCTAAATACTGACAAAGAATAAGTAAACTTTACTTTTATGTTTACTAATTGCAATTCTTTTGCTTTAAGTGAAAAATCAAAAAACGTATAAATTTAAATCTTTTTTTTTAGACAAGAAAAAGAAAAGATAGAAAACTTTTTTCTAAACGAAATTTTCTTTTATGTTACATTAAGAAAGTGTACAATAAAAAGGTGAATTTTAATATGATTAATTTTATTATTTATGAAGACAATAAACATTGGCAAGATCAATATAAAAAAATAATATTAAATGTTATTGGTCGCAAAAAGGATAAATATCATATTTTTATTTTTGATAAGTATGATCAAGAAGTAAAAAAGAAAATTTCTTCCTTAATTGGAAAAAATATTTTTTTGTTAGATGTTGAAGTTCCAGGCAAATCTGGTCTTGATTTAGCAAAAGAAATTCGAAACAATGAAGATTGGATGAGCCAAATGATTATGGTTACTTCTCATCAAGAATTGAAAGAAAAAGGCTTAACGAGTAAACTTTTACTTTTAGATTTTATTGTAAAGCGAAACAATATTTTAAAAAGAATAGAAGACTCTCTTATACTAGCGTTGCGTATTCATTCTCATTATAAATCTTTTAATTTTATGTATAATCATGAGTTCTACCAAATTCCTTATCAAGATATTTTGTATTTCGAAAAAGATTTAAATAATAATTATACTTCAATTTTTACTAAGACTAATATGTATAAAATTAAGCAAAGTATTAAAAGTATAGAGCTAAAATTAAAAAATGTTCCAAGTTTTTTTAAAACACATCAAAGCTGTATCATAAATTTGAAAAATGTTAAACATGTGGATTTTTCAAAAAATAATATACATTTTTTTAATTGCAAAATTGATTTACTTTCTAGAACTAAGAAAAAAGAGTTAAAAGAAAGAATTGAAAAAGATGAAATATTTGAAATTTTGTAATTTTTTAATTTAACCAATTTTCACCTCAAAGAAACCAAATCTCTTTTTTCGACAAATAATTCCTTTTTTCTATGCTAATATGAATTTATCGAAAGCGAGGTGTGAGAGTTTTGAGAAGTAGAGTCAAGTGGTTTAAAGATGAAAAAGGTTATGGTTTCATCAAATACAACGACGCAGAAGATATTTTTGTACATTATTCGGCCATAATGGCTGATGGCTATAAAAGTTTAAAAAAAGACGACGAAGTAGAATTTGATTTAATACAAACTCCAAAAGGTTTTCAAGCACAACATATAAAAAAGATAGAACAATAATATTTATTTTGCTCTATTTTTTTTATTAAAAAATAGTTTAGAAATATCCAAACTATTTTAATCCCAGACCCATTCTGTAATCTCTGGCATATCTACTCCATATTCTTTTATGTATTCATTGTGTTTAATTAGCATGTCTTTGCAATATTCTAATAAATAAGCACTTTTGCTCCCTACTTCTGGAATGTGTTTTAAGGCAAGAAGGGTTAGATTGAATCGATCTACTTTATTGAGTACTCGCATGTCAAATGAAGTCGTTATGCTTCCCTCTTCATTATATCCTCGAACATGTAAATTTTTGTTTGTTCTTCGATAAGTCAACTCATGTATTAAATTAGGATATCCATGAAAAGCAAAAATTATAGGTTTATCTTTCGTAAAAATCATATCATAATCTTTGTCAGATAGTCCATGAGGATGAAGAGAATCGGATTGTATTTTCATCAAATCTACAACATTTACAAAACGTATTTTTAGTTCTGGAATAAATTTTCTTAAAATACTTACTGTAGCCAAACCTTCTAAAGTTGGCATATTACCACAAGTAGCAATTATTATATCTGGCTCTGTTCCTTTATCGTTACTTGCAAATCCCCATATTCCTATTCCTTTCGCACAATGCATTTCTGCTTCTTTTATTGTTAACCATTGAGGAGTAGGATGTTTACTGGCAATAATAATATTTATATAATTTTTTGTCTGTATAATATGATCAAAACAAGATATTAAAGAATTCGTATCTGGTGGTAAGTAAGCACGAACAATGCTTGCCTTTTTTGTCAACACATGATTTAAAAAACCAGGATCTTGATGAGTATAGCCATTATGATCTTGTTGCCAAACATGACTTGTTAATATAATATTTAAAGAAGGAATTGGTTTTCGCCAAGGAACATCACCAGCCATTTTAAGCCATTTTGCATGTTGACTTACCATTGAATCAACAACTCTTACAAATGCTTCGTAACTATGAAAGAATCCATGTCTTCCAGTTAATAAGTAACCTTCTAGCCACCCTTCACACGCGTGTTCTGAAAGAAAAGAATCCATTACAATGCCATCTTTAGCTAAAAATTCATCGTTTTTTATTGTTTCTCCATTCCATCTGCGATCTGTTATTTCAAATACAGAATTTAACCGATTGGATAAAGCTTCATCTGGTCCAAAAATACGAAAATTTCTTTTTTCCATGTTTAATCGTATTAAGTCTTTTATATAAGAACCAAGTTCCGTCATATCCTGTGCAAGTGTTTTTCCAGGTTTTTCTACTTTTATACCATATTTTCGAAAATCTGGAAGCATTAATGGAATTGTTAAAGATCCTCCATTGGCATTAGGATTAGCTCCCATTCTTTGAAAACTAACTGGGGCTAAATCTTTATAATATTTTTTGAAACTGCCCTCTTTCGTAAATAATTCCTCTGGGTGATAACTTCTAAGCCATTCTTCTAAGCGTTTTAAACTTTCTGGATGCTCTTTTGTTATTTCAATAGGAATTTGATGTGAGCGAAAACTTCCTTCTATTTTTTTGCCATCGATTTCCTTAGGTCCTGTCCAGCCTTTTGGAGTACGTAAAACTATCATTGGCCATATTGCACGATTTCCATCATTTGTTTTGCGGGCAAAAGTTTGTATTTTTTTTATTTTTTCAATTACTGTATCTAATACAGTAGCCATATCCTCATGCATTTTCATCGGATCTTCTCCACTTACATAAAACGGTTCCCATCCGCATCCTCTTAAAAATGCATCCAACTCTATGTTACTAATACGTGATAAAATCGTAGGATTAGATATTTTATATCCGTTTAAATGTAAAATTGGCAACACTGCTCCGTCATAAATGGGATTTAAGAATTTATTAGAATGCCAACTGGTAGCCAATGGACCTGTCTCAGCTTCTCCATCTCCTATTACACATGTTGCTATTAAACTAGGATTGTCAAAAACTGCTCCAAAAGCATGTAATAAACTATATCCAAGTTCGCCTCCTTCATTAATGGACCCTGGTGTTTCTGGCGTAGCATGAGAACCAATTCCTTTTGGAAAACTAAATTGCTTGCATAATTTTTTTAATCCTTCTTTATCTTCTGTGATTTCAGGATAAAATTCTGTATAACTTCCTTCTAAATACGCATTCGAAACAACTGCTTGTCCACCATGACCTGGACCACAAATATAAATCATATTTAAATTGTATTTCCTTATAACTCGGTTTAAATGTACATATACAAAATTTTGTCCAGGAACAGTTCCCCAATGTCCAACCAGTTTTGATTTGATATCGTCAAAGACCAACTCCCTTTCTAATAAAGGATTATCTTTTAAATATAATTGTGCAACGCTTAAATAATTGGCTGCTCTAAAATAACCATCTATTTTTTGTAGCATATCTTTAGACAAAGTTTTATCTCGCATTTTATCAACCCTATTCTTTTATTAGTATACTATAATCCAAAAAAAATAGCAAAAAAAGCTTTCTATATCCAAAAAAATATTTGTTTTAATTATCTGCTTCTTTTGGAAAAAGATTCATGTGTTTTTTCTTCATTTATTTGATCATAAATATACAAAATATTTTGAATACGTTCCTTTATTTCTTTTTTTTCTATTCCAAAATATTCAGCGGTTTCTTGAATAGAAGCTTTCTTTTGAAATAGGTAATTTATAATTGCTAAATCTGTACCATTCGTCCAACTTTTCATTATTTCATTAAATTCGCCATTGTATATATTATCTAAAATTTGTTCAAAAAACATATAATTGCTATTTTTCATTTCTTTCACCTTTCATTTTAATTCAAAAGAAAATAAAACTCCTTTATAAAAAGGAGATTATTATTAAAAATGGTCGAGAAGACAGGATTTGAACCTGCAACCCCTTGGTCCCAAACCAAGTGCTCTACCAAGTTGAGCCACTTCTCGATTTCTTAATATATTATAGCATAAAAATAAATTTTTGCTACAAAAATATAATAGTTCCTCTAGGTGTTAAATCTAAAATCCCTACTGAAGGGCAAATTTAACTTGAGTACATATATAATAATAGCATAAAGTTTAGAATTTGTGAACATTTTTTTAATATTTTTACAATAAATTATGTTTTTGTAGAAAATGAGACAGATTACTTTACTCAAACTGTTGATAAAAGGATAAGTCAAAACTTATCCTTTTTCAGAGTGTTGACAAAGGTCAATGTTCTTTTCTTTTAAAAAAATTTGTTGT
>CANPIH010000015.1 GCA_947574085.1 uncultured Mycoplasmatota bacterium
GAGGTCCGGTAGGTCCTGTTGGTCCAGTAGCCCCAGCAACACCAGGTAAACCTTGAATACCTTGAGGTCCAGTAGGTCCTGTTGGTCCAGTAGCCCCAGCAACACCAGGTAGTCCTTGAATACCTTGAGGTCCGGTAGGTCCTGTTGGTCCAGTAGCCCCAGCAACACCAGGTAAACCTTGGATACCTTGAGGTCCTGTTGGTCCAGTTGGTCCAGTAGGTCCTCCTGCAGGTCCAGTAGGTCCTGTTGGCCCAGTAATTTGTCTTCCACAACAGCAACATCCTATTGGCCTATAATTGCAAGCAAATTCATTAACTATTTCTAATGCTCTATTGTATGAAGACGTATTATTTTCATTCATTTTATTCCTCCTTCATTAGTAAAATATGAAGTAAATAATATTTTTGCAAGTACTTCTGTCACAGATTTATAATTTTTGCATAAAATGTAGTTTATGTTTTGGTTTAAACTATTCTATAGAAATGAAATAAAAAATCAAAAAAGGTGAAAGTAAAAAGATAGTTTTTATTTTTTTATTTTTTATATACAATTATTATTGGAAAAAATGTATTTTTATTTATTTTTTAGGAAATTCTAAGTAATGGTGATGACATGAGTCTGTGGGATAAAAAATTGAATAAAGATGTACTTTTTTCTTTAAAAGAAAATAAAAATGTAGATATATTAATAATTGGGGGAGGAATAGCTGGATTAACAGCTCTATATTATTTAAAAGATAAAAAAAATGTATTTTTAGTTGATGCTGGAATTATTGGAGATGGAGTTACAAAAAATACAACAGGAAAATTAACGTACTTACAAAATACCATTTATACAGATTTAGTTCATCATGTTAATAAAGATACAGCACAAAAATATTTAAAATCGCAAAAAATAGCAATAGATTTAGCAAAAAGTATTATAGAAAAAGAAAAAATTAATTGTCACTTAGAAAAAGTTGATTCCTATGTATTTACGACTAAGCCAAAGGAAATTAAAAAATTGAAAGAAGAACGTGATTTTCTATTGTCACAAAATATTAAAGTAAGTGAAAATGCTTTGCCTATTAATTTACCTGCTATTTATTCAATAAGTGTAGAAGATACTTATGTTTTTCATCCAATTCTTTATACAAATCATTTAAAAGATTTATTAAAAGAAAAAATTTTTGAAAACACTAAAATAATAAAATTAAAAAAAGAAAAAGATAAATACATATGTTTTGGGGAAAAAATAAAAATTATAGCTTCTAAGGTTATTGTGGCATGTCACTATCCTTTTTTCTTTTTACCGTTTTGTTTACCTATAAAATCGCACATAGAAAAGTCTTATATTCTTACTAGAAAAGTAGAAAAAAATCCAAAAATTTCTGCAATTACGGTTTCAAATCCAGGTATGTCCATTCGATATTATGAGGATGAAAGTGGAATTTATGAAATATGTCTTGCTTGCTCTCATAAAACTTCGATTCATCAAAAGGATACTAAGAATTTTAAAACTGTTCAAAAAATATTTAATATAAAAGAAGACGACATAATTGATGCATGGAGCAATGTAGATATTATTACAGGAGATAAGCTTCCATTTATTGGTAATATCAATAAAAAACTTTATATAGCAACTGGATTTAATACTTGGGGAATGACAAATGGTATTTTAGCTGGTTACTTGTTAAGTAGAAAAGTTTTAGAAGAGCCAGCTCCTTTTGAAGATCTTTTTTCTTTAAAAAGAAACAATTTTTACCAAATTAAAAACTTTTTTCCAAATATAATAAATAGTGCAATTTCTTTGATAAGTAGTAAAAAAAGAGAGAAAGATTGGTATAAGAGTCATCTGATTTTTACAAAGAAAAATGGCAAATCCATTGCAATCTATACAGATAAAGAGGGAGTAAAATATACAGTATTTACAACTTGTCCACATATGGGATGTAGTTTAATTTTTAATGAATTAGAAGAAACTTGGGATTGTCCTTGTCATAGTTCAAGATATACAAAAGATGGAGAATGTATTAAAGGACCAAGTACAAAAGATATTAAATATAAAGAATAGATAAAAAAGAGTTTTATTGAAATGATTTTTTTATAAAATCTAATCTTTTAAAAATTAAAAAAATCAAGTATAATTTTTTTAGGTGATAATTATTATGCGACTTAGTAAAGATTGGCAAGATTATGAATGCCTAGATGCTGGAAATGGCGAAAAACTAGAACGATTTGGAACTGTTGTTTTAAGAAGACCAGATCCTCAAGCGATTTGGAAAGTTCAAGACTATACGAGTTGGAAAAATGCAGATGGAATTTACCATCGAAATAATGAAGGGGGAGGGTACTGGGATTTTAAAAAACAAATCCCCGAATTTTGGACAATTTCTTATAAGCATTTAATGTTCAAAATAAGTCCTACGAATTTTAAACATACAGGTATTTTTCCAGAACAAGCTACCAATTGGGAATTTATGATGGAAAAAATTGAAAAAGCGGGACGTAAAGTCAAAGCCTTAAACTTATTTGCTTATACAGGGGCTGCCAGCATGGCAATTGCAAGTAAAGGAGCCAGTGTTGTTCAAGTAGATGCTTCTCGTGGTATGACAGACTGGGCAAAAGAAAATATGAAGTTGTCACATTTAGAAAATTGTGAAATTCATTTTATTGTTGATGATTGTGTAAAGTTTGTAGAGCGTGAGATAAGACGTGGACACAAATACGATGCAATTGTTATGGATCCTCCAAGTTATGGAAGAGGTCCTAATAAAGAGGTATGGAAATTTGAAAAGAATATTTATTATTTAATTGATTTATGTATGCAACTCTTATCTGATCAACCACTATTTTTTTTAATAAATTCTTATACTACGGGTATCTCTAGTACAGTTTTAGAAAATATACTGAAAACAACTGTATTAAAAAAATATCCAAGGGGGATTGTTTCAGCGGGAGAAGTAGGTCTTCCCATCACAAAAGATCACTTGACATTACCATGTGGGATTTACGGTCGTTGGGAAGAAAATAACAATTAATTTACTATTTTGGAAAGTGAAAATATAAAAATTCTGACAAATATCAAAAATGAAATATCGCAAATTCCTATTAAATAAAGGTTATAAAGACATTAAAAAACTTAAAAGATACTTCCAAAAATACAATTTTTTTTGTATAAAAAATTATATTTTACATATTTTTTAATAGGTGATACAATGCTATATAATGCAAATATTCCATACCCAAAAATAAAAGTAGAAAGAAAAGATATTGAAATAGCTAAAGACTTACTTAACTCTTATGCTGGAAGAGTAAGTGAAGACACTGCAATACATAATTATGTTTTTCAAATGATGATGCAAGATCAGCCAGAATTAAAAAAGATTTTAGAGGGAATTTCCATTGTAGAAATGCATCATTTAGAAATTTTAGGAAAACTTATTTATGCTTTAGGATTAACTCCTTTATTTGCCAACGTAGAGGATAATCATACAACATGGTTTAGTGGTCAATACGTTAACTATGAAAAAAATTGGCAACAAATATTATCTGATAATATTTTCCAAGAAGAATTAGCTATTAAAAACTATGAAAAAATTATTTCAAAAACAAATGACATAAATGTTAAACATATTTTAAAACGTATAGTTTTAGATGAAAGAGTACATATTGAAATTTTTACAAAATTATTGGAACAGTCGTTATAAGGATTTGCTTCCTTTTTTTATTTTTTCTTTTACTATCTAAAAACCCCATGTTATAATAAAATTACAATGAAAAGAGGGTAAACATGAATGATAAATTTGATGTGATAGTAATTGGTGCTGGTAATGCTGGACTCATTTCTGCTTTAGAACTTGTAAAAAGTGGAAAAAAAGTATTGATATTGGAAAAAGAAAATGTTCCAGGAGGATTTGCTACTAGTTTTATTCGTGGGCGTTTTGAATTTGAATCCTCTTTAAATACTTTATGTGAATACGGATCAAAGGAATCACCTGGAGAAATTTATAAGTTATTTGAAAAACTAGATCTTTTAGACAAATTAGATTTTACTACAATCACAGACGCATTTCATGTTTACTCTATAGATGAAAATGTAAATTATAAAATGCCATTTGGTATCCTCGAATTTATGGAAAAAATGGAAGAGTATGTTCCAGAAAGCCGTAACGCTATGAAGAAATTTTTTGTTTTAGCTGAAGAAGCAAAAGAAGCTCTCACTTATTTAGCTAGTCAGAAAACAAATGTAGACGCTGATTATTTAAAAAGAAATTTTCCAGATTTTTTAAAAGTTTCTACACATACAGTAGATAAAGTCCTTGATGCTTTAAAAATGCCCAAGCGAGCTCAAGAAATTCTTACAACGTATTGGATTTATTTTGGAAGTCCAACTTCAAAGTTAAGTTTTGTTCATTTTGCTACTATGATGTTTTCTTACATTACAAAAGGTATTCAAATTCCTTATAAAAAAAGTACAGAAATTAGTTTTCTTTTAGCAAACGAAATAGAAAAAAATGGAGGAAAAATAAAATATTTATCTCCCGTAAAAGAAATTTTGTTTAAAGATAAAAAGATAGCAGGAGTTATGCTTGTGGATGGTAGAATCTTTGAATCCTCACATATTATTGCTAATTTATCTCCAACTTTTGTATATGGAAAAATGATTCCAAATTTCTTAGTACCCAAAAATGCTTTAAAATTGACTAACTCGCGAATTTTAGGAGCTAGAGGTTTTGCTATTTATTTAGGATTAAACCAAAGTGTAGAAGATTTAGGTTTGTACGAGTATAGCTATTTTATTCACGAGAATTTAAATAGTAATAAAGAATATCAAAATCGTAGTACTCTTAAAAACTGTAGTAGTGTAGTATATGTTAACAACAATGCAATTCCATCTTGTTCTCCTAAAGGAACAACTGTTGTCACTTTTTTTAGTTTATTTATGGGAGATGTTTTTTCTAAAAATGTTACAGAAAAAAACTATTTTGATATGAAAAGTAAAATTGCAACAAGAATGATTGAAGCTTTTGAAAGAACAACTGGTATAGTTATTACTCCTTATATAGAGGAGATTGAAATTGCCACTCCAATCACTTTTGCTAGATATGGAGGACATCCAGACGGTGTAATATATGGATATAAAGCAACAGGGATGGACAATTTAATTCCTCGGTTGCTTTCATTAGAAGAAGAAAATTATATTCCTAATTTACGTTTTTGTGGAGGCTTTGATGCCTTATTGTCAGGATATAGTTCTGCTTATTTGTCTGGGGAGATGGTAGCAAAACTCACTTTAAAAGATGAGGAGGGAGAGGAATAATGGAACTTGATTTAAAAGGATTGGGAAAAAAAGATATGCTTGCTTTAAAAAATGTAAAAAATGAAAGAAGAAAGATTATTCATGATTCTTCAGCAGATCCTATTTTTACTCAATTTTTAGCAAATGAAATAGCAAGTAATCTGCATCCCACAATTCAATATGTTAAAGTAGCTGAAATTCTAGAAGCTGGTAAATCGGCCAAGACATTTGTTTTAATTCCAGATATAGACTCTGGAACCAAAAAACTGGCATACTTTAGACCAGGACAATATGTTTGTATTCAAATACAAATTGAAGATGGTATTTACAAAAGACCTTACACAATAAGCTGTAGTCCAAAAAAAGCAATGGACAATAAATACACCTTAACAATTAAAAGAAGAAATCAAGGTATAGTTTCTAATTATTTTATAGAAAAAGTAAAAGTAGGGGATACTTTTTCTATAAGTGGTCCCAAGGGTAATTTTTACTATGAACCTATTCGAGATGCAAAAAACATAATTGCCATAGCAGGTGGAAGTGGAATTACACCATTTATTTCTATGGCAGAAGCAGTGATGGATGGAATTTTAGATCTACACTTGACTATTCTTTATGGTGCACGTACAAAAGAAGATTTTTTATTTTTTCACCGTTTTGAAGAAATGAAAAAAAAGAGTAAGCGAATTCAAGTAGAGTACATTTTGAGTGAAGAAGATGACGAAAATTTTATAAGTGGTTTTATAACTAAAGAATTAATTGAAAAATACATGCACAAAGAAAATTCCTATTTTCTTTGTGGTCCTCTTTCTCTTTATGAAAAAATGAATGTTTTGTTTAAAGAATTGAATATACCAAATAAATACATTCGATATGATTCCTTTTTTGGAAGAATAGATTTAAATCGCAATGAAGAATACAATTTAACTGTATTGACAGGTGGAAAAAAAATAACAATTCTTTGTAATACTAAAGAAACTTTATTATCTTCTATGGAAAAAAACGGAATACTAGCACCAAGTCAATGCCATGTTGGCAAATGTGGATTTTGTAGAAGTAAATTAAAAAGTGGAAAAGTAAAAATGTTTGATGATGCACTATTGGAAGCAGAAAAAGGAAAAAAATACATTCATCCTTGTGCTACTTTTCCAGAAAGTGATGTTGTAATTGAATTACCATTTTGATAAAGTTCATAACATTTTTTCAAAATTAATTATAAATAAATTTAACTTTTTTTATATTAAAAATATAGTAATTTTTGATTGTTCTTTTATAAGTTCTTAAATGTCGTTATAGCATTTATTTATAAGTGTTATGGCATTTTTATTTTTGAAAGAAATTCACATATATTTTTATAATTTCTTATATTTTCACTTTCAAAAAGTCACTTTATAGAACGAGAGAACAATTAATTGAAGAAAGAAATAAATTTGCTATTCTTTTAACTAATGAGTTGGATAAATCTTTTTTTAACAATAAGATTTCTGCTACTTTATTATTTATCTTAGATAAATATAAAAATGCTTCTCGTATTGCCTTAATGAAAGATTATGACTTTATTAGATGTATTTCTAAAGATAGATTTACTTATTTCTACTTATATCTCAATTTACAATGACTTTAATAATAAAATGATCCAATAGATAAACATCCATCAATTCTTTCTAGTATTACCCAATCTGGTACATTAGAATCTAATGGTAAAATGGTTAAACAATGAATGCTTCATTAACTTTACTTAATTACAATCCTACTTTCTATGACTTTTATCTTAAGAAACGCTCTGAAGGTAAATCTCATAGAGTAGCTTTATCTCATGTTTGTAAAAAGTTAATTAGATTAATCTATACTCTTGAAACGAAACGTGTAGATTTCAATCCGTCTTTCTAATATCTATTTTACTACTTTATATAAAATCTTCATAAAAATGATACAATTTTTTTCTAATATGAATTTTTGACAATAATTATAAAATATGTCAAGGAAGCTTGCATAAAATAAAAAAGGGAACATTCAGTTTTTGCGAGTTGAATGTCTACCCAATGAATTGTGAAGACATTTAATTCAATTTAATGAAGAATTAAGTGTCTTTTTTTATTACTACTATCATAATGATAAGGAGTCTAACTATTAAAAGTCAAGATATTTTTAACGGAAAAAGATAAATTGAAAAAAATTCCATGCCAAAAAGATTTCACAAGGTGAAATTCTTGAAAAATTTTTATTCATACATCGTTTAGTTCTAAAGGTTTGTCAACAATTGAAAAAAAATCGTTTTTAAACGATTTTTTATCTGTTATAGTACTCAACAATAAGGCTCTCATCAATTTCGCTGTTTAATTCACTTCTATCAGGAAGTCTTACAAAAGTACCTGACATTTTTTTTAAATCAAATTCTACAAACGCTGGAGATTTTACATTCATTTCTAAAGACTCTTTTATTGCTTTGTGTTCTAAAGAGTTTTCTTTTACACTAATTGTACTTCCAATTTTTACTTGGAAAGATGGAATATTTACTTTTTTTCCATCTACTAAAATATGACCATGGTTTACAATTTGTCTAGCTCCGCGTCTTGTTCTAGCAAGGCCCATACGATAAACTAAATTATCCAAACGACTTTCTAATAGTTTAAGTAAATTTTCACCAGCAACACCTTTCATACGTTGTGCACGTTCAAAAGTTTTTCTAAATTGCTTTTCAGTTAAACCATACATTAAGCGAACTTTTTGTTTTTCTTGTAACTGAACACCGTATTCACTAATTTTTTTACGTCGGTCTGCTCCATGTACTCCAGGGGCATAAGGGCGACGAGCAAGCTCTTTTCCATTTTCCAAAAGGGAAAAGTTTAGTCTTCTTGCTTTCTTATAAGCTGGTCCTGTATATCTTGCCATAAATTTCTCCTTTCCTTCTAATTGCTATAAGTTATGAAATCTAAAAATATTAGGGAGTTTATATTAATCATTTCTCGAAAGGGCAGCTTTTGATACTTTGAAACTTTATAAACACGTTAATATTCGCAATTTCTCTGCCAACTCATTGCATTAACAATTATACACTATATTTTTATTATGTCAAATCTAAAAATATGTATATGTTTCACTTTTTGTCGATTTTTGTCGAACGATTTTATCTAGATTTTAGCAAAAAAGTGTACTATACTAAAAAAGTCGCAAAAAAAGAAAGGAGTATTTTATGCAAACTGAAATTATTTATTTTTTAAATAACAATGCCAGAAATAGTTATTTTTATTACTTGCATAGGAATAATGGAGCAATTTTAGAAAGAAAAGAATATTTATTAAATATGTTACTGTTATTCATCTTAGAAATTGATATTACTTATACACTTTTAAATATTAACGTTCAATTATTTACAGAAATTGAAAAAATTTTGAATCAAAAATTAGAAGTACAAGAAAAAATAAATCTTTTAAAACAGTATTTGTTTATGAAAGACTTAAAAACTTATAATGAAGTAATAAAATTGATTTCTTTTTCATTGGATCCTATGCTTTATGAATGTATTTCAACAAACGTTACAAAAAGGAATGACAAAAATATCTCTTTATTAATAAAGAATATTAACAATTGTCGAATTATTCTTAAAGATGAATTAGAATCTTTAAACAGTACTTTAACTCGTAGAAGAAACATTAGTTAGTTTCTTTTTTTTTAACTTGATGTTATACTAAATTTGGTGAAAAAAGATTGAACAAAACAGCGAAAGAAATTTTAGAAAAATTGGAAGAAAGAGGCTATGAGGCGTATATTGTTGGAGGATATGTTCGCGATTTTTTATTAGGAAAAGCGACAAATGATATAGATATTTGTACCAATGCTTTTACCAAAGAAATATTAGATATGTTTTCAGGAACAATAAATCAATATGGAATTTTAAATCTAAAAATAAACGGTTTAAATATTGACATTACAACTTTTCGAGAAGAGCATAATTATCAAAATAGAAAACCTACTTCTATTACTTATGGAGTTGATTTAAAAACGGACTTGTTACGAAGAGATTTTACTATTAATACTTTATGTATGAAATGCAATGGAGAAATAATCGATAAATTAAATGCTTTATTGGATTTAAAAAGCAAAAAAATTTGTGTTAATGGCAATCCAAAGATTAAAATTATAGAAGACCCTTTACGAATTTTAAGAGCAATTCGGTTTGCTACTTTATTGAATTTTACTATTGAAAAAAAATTAGAAAAAGCTATAATTCAAAATCGAAGTTTAGTAAAAACATTGAGTAATTATCGTATCAAAGAAGAAGTTTCTAAAATTTTATTATCACCAAATTATAAAAAGGGGTTAAAACTTTTAAAACAGTATGGTTTGTGTAATGAATTGGGTATTTTTTATACCAATATTATTTATACCAATGATTTATGTGGAATGTGGTCGCAAATAAAATGGAAAAGAAATCTTCCCTTTACAAAAAGTGAGAAAGAGAATATAGTAAAATTACATAAAATTTTAAGTGCAAAAATGATTAATCGAGAAATCTTATTTGAATATGGTCTTTATTTATCTTTAATAGTAGCCGAAATTCTTGGGATTTCCACTGTTTCAATTCATGAGATTTACGCATCTCTTCCAATTTATTTGCGAAAAGATTTACAAATTACTTTTCTAGAAATCTGTGAAACTCTTCAAGTGGAACCTTCAAAAAAAGTAAAAGAAATAGAAGATTACTTAATTAAAATTGTACTAAATGGTCAATTGGATAATACCAAAGAAATTTTAATAAATTATTTATTAGAACACAAAACGAGGTGGTATGCATGAATGTAGAATGGATGAAAGAATACAATTTAGTTTTTCCAACGTACTTGATTTTAATAGTAAATAAATATTCTTTAACTTTTGAAGAATTTTTATTGTTAACTTATTTTTGGAATTTTAAAGAAGAACCATTTAACGTGAATCGCATTAGTACAGTCTTAAAATTAACAGAGAATACGATTTTGATTTCTTTTAATACTTTAGCAAATAAAAAATTAATTCAAATAGACACTTTAAAAGATGGAAATGGAAAAAGAATAGAAATAGTTAATTTAAAAAATTTGTATGAAGAAATAGCCATTTTATTTCAAAATAAACAAAAAGAAGCAGAGAAAAAAGATATTTATAGTATTTTTGAGTCTGAATTTGGTAGGACAATTTCTTCTATGGAATATGAAATAATTCACGCTTGGTTAGAAAAAGGATTTGGAGAAGAACTTATATTGGGAGCATTAAAAGAAGCTGTGTATAATGGAGTTAATAATTTAAGATACATTGATAAAATATTATACGAATGGCAACGTAAAGGATACAAAACGATGAAAGAAGTACAAAATAATAATTTAATTAAAAATAAAAAAGAAGATAGTAAGGAATTATTTGATTACAATTGGTTGGATGAAAATGAAGAATAAAATAATAGAATATTTAGACGAATTGTTTCCCGATCCACGTTGTGAACTTGTTTATCGCAAGGATTATGAACTATTAATTGCTACAGTGTTAAGTGCTCAATGTACCGATAAAAGAGTAAATGAAGTAACAAAAGAATTGTTCTCAAAATATGATATTTTTTCTCTGGCTAAACTATCTTTGCCTGAAATTGAAACTATAATATATCCTGTAGGAACATATACTAAAAAAGCCATGTATATAAAAAAAATTGCCGAAAGCTTGGTAGAAAAACATAAAGGTGTTGTTCCAAACGATAGAAACTATTTAGAAAGTTTGCCAGGCGTAGGACGAAAAACTTGTAATGTTGTGTTATCAAATCTTTACAATGTACCTGCTTTTGCAGTAGATACACATGTTGAACGTGTTTCCAAACGATTATGTATTGCCAAAAAAAATGAGAATGTTAAGACAGTTGAAAAAAACTTAATGAAATTGTTTCCAAAAGAAAAATGGGGGAGGTTGCATCATCAAATGGTATTGTTTGGAAGATATAAATGCAAAAGCATTGTACCTATATGTGAAGATTGTAAATTGCAAAAATATTGTAATTATCTCAAAAAAATTGATAGTTCAAAATGAACTATCAATTTTTAATTGAATGAATTAGGAGTAGGTTCAATTGGATTATTTATATCAGAATTATCTTCATTTGTATCAGAACCACTTTCAGGAGGGATAATGTCTGTTATAGGAGGAGCTACTAAATTTGCTTTAATAGTTAAACCATCACTCATATTATCTTTAAATATGCTATAAGCAGATTTAATAACAAAAGTAAACTCTTGAGCGTTTGAAGCATTATAAATATAACTTGTTTGATCTGTATAACCTAAACTAATTAAAGAACCATCGCTATTTTGTAAATAAATTTGATATCCAACTGTTCCAATATTCTTTTTATTATAATAAATACGATCTTCATAGTATTTTTCAGCAGCTACAGGATAATTTTCATTAAATTGTTCTTGTAATTTATTTTTATCTATGGCATCAGGTGTAGAAATTGGATTCCAAGTTAATGTTATAGAAGCACCATTTACTAAAGAATTTCCATTTGTAGGAGCTTGAAGTTTACTGAAACGATTAGAAATAGTAGTGGGTTCAGTGCCTGCTTTGAATAGTTCTGTCTTTTTTAAAGAACTTGGTGTAAATTCACTAGCAAGTTGTAATGGATAAGTACCAAATTCATACGTAGCTGAAACTACACCACTTGGTTTTGAAAAACGAGAATTTTTCTTTAAAATTTTATTGGCAAGTGTTGCCATTACTTTTCTTCTAATTGTACCTCCAGAAGAACTTGTTAAATATCCTTCTGTTAACTTATCATAGCCAATCCATATAGAGATAGAATAATCTGGTGTATAAACATTGTTCCAATGAGCAGGCGTAGCATTTTTTGAAATATTTAATTTTTTTGCTTCAGCTTCACGAATGGTTGTCGTTCCACCTTTTGCCGCTACATCTGTTCCACTTACATTAATAGAACCTCCAACACCACTTGCACCACCTTCCACTAATATATCTGTAATCATGTAAGCTGTTTCTTCACTCATAACTCTTGTTTTCGTATATTTGTAATTGTATTCTTTTTCATTTTCTAAGTAAACAATTTTTGTAAAAGAGTAGGGTTCAATATAATATCCACCACGTCCAAATGCTGCATAAGCTGCACTCATTTCTAAAGGACTTGCTCCAGGATCAAAGCCTCCAATGGATGCGGATTCAAATAAATTTTCTCCAAAATCAATGCCTAAACTATGAGCAAATTCTGTTTTTTGTTCAATAGTAGTTTGTTGAAAAGCCTGTAAAGCTGGAATATTACGAGAATCTATTAATGCCTCACGCATTGATATTAAACCTTTGTACTTATTATCATAGTTGTTAATAGAAACACCATTGGTATAAGTGTAAGGTTCATCAATAAAGGTAGATCCAGTTGAAGCATTGTTGTATTCAATTAAAGGGCCATAATCAAGAATTGGTTTTATAGTGGACCCTGGTTGATAATGTTCTATTGCTCGATTTAGGCTTCGATAAACATAATTACGTCCAGGACCTAAAGCAAGTATTGAACCATCTTCTGTAGAGGTAATCGCTATTCCATTTTGTACTTTATCATTTGTAAATTTATAAAGTTCGCCATTTTCTAGTTGAGCCACAGTATCTTGGATATTACGATCTAAAGTTGTATAAATAGCCATCGGGATTTTACGTGGATCGTCACCGTTTGTTTTTGCAATTACATCATCTACTACATAATCTATAAATGCTTGGGCACCACTAATGTTTTCCTTTTGCTCACTAGTCGTTTTGGTTAAAAGTGACTCAATTGGAATATCACCAGCATCTTTTGCCTCTTCCTCAGTAATATATCCATGTCTAACCATTAAAGACAATACGGTTTTTTGTCTCGACTTAGCACGTTCTGGGAATCTTATTGGGCTAAAACTAGAAGGATTGTTAAACATTCCAACAAGCAAAGCCGCTTCTGGTAATGATAAATCGCTTACAGATTTTCCAAAATAAGCTTGGCTTCCTTGTTCAACTCCGTTAATATCGGCATAATTATTTGTATTTCCATTTCCAAGCCATTGTGAATTAACATAGAACTCTACAATTTCTTCTTTAGTATAAGATTTTTCTATTTTAAAAATAGCCATATAAATATCAGTAAATTTACGAATAATTCCTTTTAAGCCACGTGTATCTTTAGTACTGTAGGTATTTTTTGCAACTTGCATCGTTAGAGTAGACGCTCCACCAGCATCTTTTCCTAATGCTTGCCCCATACTAGCTTTTAAAAATCTAGCGGCATCAAATCCATTATGCTGAAAAAATCTAGAATCTTCCGTTGCTACTAAAGCATCGATTAATACTTGAGGAAGATCATTATAGGTCACCAAAACACGATTTTCTGTACCAATACGTGTAATTTCATTACCATTACGATCGTATAGAACACTGGCTTCTTTACTATAAAGTTTATTAGTTGTAAAAGCTGGAGCAGAGATCACAATATAAATAGCAAATAAAATAACAATTATAGCTACACCTATTCCCATAGTTATAAGTATTGTTAAAATCCAACTTTTGCTTCTCTTCTTTCTATTTTCTTTTCCTTTTTTAATTTTTTCTTTAGCTTCATTTGTAATTTTGCTAATCTTTTTTAGTTTCAATTTTTTCATTGGTTTCCTCCGTTAAAATAAATTTCATCGACTATTTTTAAATAATCTAGTGCAGGACGATAACTATATTTAATTTTATAGCCAACGTCTTTAATAAATTCATAGGGAATGCTTTTTCGCTCATGTGTATTTATGTAATTTATAAAATCTTTACCTCTCAATAAATACACAATTTCATTGATTTTAATAATTAAAAATACAATTCCTTTATGTCTAAGTACATTTTCAATGTGTTTAATTTGATGTGGATGGATGTTGGCAAGAGGGAATGAAGTTTTATTTTTTGTTACTTTAGCCTCATATTCGATATATTTTTCGCGATAAAGCCCATTGTAATCCAAAGTCGAAGGTTCTTTAAAAAAACCTCGTTCAATTACTTTTCCTTTGTCTGTATAAATTACATTAGAAACTCCTATTGGAGTTGGTTTTTTATATATTAAAGCTTTATCAATTTCACGGTAATACTTGTTACTTTCGTTTAGTTCATTTTCTAAATCCATTCCACGATTCTTATAGGTTAGGGGTTTTTTATATGTTTTGATTAAGTTATTTGGATACTTCATGCATACCACCTAAATTTATTATACTACAAAACTTATTCTTTTTCTATAAATACTATATAAAGAAAATAAGATTTACATCTGTTTTTTATAACTTTTGTGGTTTTCATAAAATGAAAAAAGAGTTATTAGTTATTTAGAAGTTTTGACTAGTTTTGTCGAATTTCTTTTTTCTTATTTAGTCATTTAGTACACTGTATATGGTGATATATATGTTTCGAATTGAACTTTTTTTAGATGAAATGTTGGAAAAAATACATAAAGCAGAATTACTTCTAAACAACCATTCTTTAGATAGTATAAAATCAAAAAAAGAAAAATAACATAAAATAAAATAAGCTCTTTATTGAGGCAAATTGTTTTAAACTTGACAATTAATAGAGCCTTTTTATATAATGGGTACGTAAGAAGGTGGTAAATGTGTATAATAATGATAAAATAATGTTAACTGCACAAGATATTTTTGAAAAGGATTTTAAAATTGATGCAAGAGGATATCGTCCTCAAGAAGTTGATAAATTTTTAGATACCATTATTGCAGATTATACAGAGTTTAGTACCATTATTAAAAGACAAGAAAAGGAAATTCAAGCGTTAACTAGTGATAATGTGAAGCTAAAACAAGAATATAGTAAGTTACGTAGTCGACTTGAAGCTGCGAGTGACGAAAGTAGCGGAACACAAAGTCGAAGTGCTGTTAATAATGTTGACTTATTGAGAAGAATTAGTCAGTTAGAAAAAGTGGTATTTGGAAGGAATGAATAAATCATAGGCAAATGCTGCATTATTTTAATGTAGAGGAAAGTCCATGCTCACACGTTTTCTGTGATTGAACGTAGTGTTCGTGCTTAGGGAAAAAATAACCTAAGGTAGAGTAATCTAACGGCGAAGAAAATACCTGTAAAATGGTATGAGTATTCATAAAGTGCCAAAGAGACGAGTTATCTTGGAAACAAGGTAAGTGGAACGTGGTAAACCCCGCGAGTGAGAAACCCAAAATATGGTAGGGGAGTTTCTTTTTTGGAATAAGAACAAAAAAGAGAACCTTAAAAGGTAGATAAATATTTGCCACACTATATATAGTGTACAGAACATGGCTTATTTGATTTATTTATTTTATTTACAAAGGAGTGAAAAATCTTGAACGAAATTGGTCAACTCTTTCGAGTAACCAGGGAGGAAGCTGGTGTTTCGATTATGGAAGCCAGTAAAGATTTGGATATAAAAGAGGTTATTTTAGAAAATATAGAAGATGGTAACATCGGATGCTTTAAAGATATTTTTGTATTAAAAGATTATATATACAATTATTCTAAGTATTTAGGAATTGATTCTGAAAAAGTAATCGATGATTTTAATGAATATATGTTTGAGTATACTTCAAAAATTCCCTTGCAAGATATTGAACGCCAGATGGAAGAACAAAATAATAGTAAAAATGAAAAAAAAGAAATTGCTTCTCCATATACAAAAGCAAGTAAAAAATACAATAAGAGTTTTTATGTATTCTTATACTCTTTTATAATTTTATTTGTATTAACTATTGTATTTTGGAGTATAAGACAAATTACAATAAGTCGTGAAACGGCGACGGTTATTAGTTATATAAAATAAGGAGTGAACGTATGAATTTACCAAATAAAATTACCATAAGTAGAATTATTTTATCTATAGTAACGATACTCTTTTTAATTTTGCCTTGGTATCAGTTTGGTATTCAATTTCCTATGTATTCTTTTATGGGAAAAGTAGTAGTTGATTCAAAATATTTAATTGCAGGAATATTTTTTATAATTGCATCTTTAACGGATTTTTTAGATGGTTATATAGCTAGAAGCAACAATTTAGTGACAGATTTTGGAAAAGTGATGGATGCAATTGCAGATAAGATACTTGTAAACGGAGTTTTGATTATTTTAGCTTATAATGGATTTATTAGTATAGCGATACCTATTATCATTATATCTCGTGATACATTCGTAGATTCTATTAAAATGGTAAGCGGAAATAAAGGAAAAGTTGTAGCTGCCAGTTTGATGGGAAAATCAAAAACTGTTTGCATGATGCTGGGAATTTCTTTTATGTTTTTTTACAATTTACCATTTGAATTGATTCATATACCTATAGCAGATATTTTAATTATAGTTGCTTGTCTACTATCTATAATCTCAGGATGTGAATACTATTACAAATCAAAAGAATTACTTTTTAAAGAGAGATAAAACAATCATGAGTGTTTCAGTTATGGAAGAGTGATAAGTCTAAGGGACTTATCACTTTTTTTATTATCTTTTAAAAATAATAAAAAAAGATTTATTTTTTTGGTTTAAATAATTATTAAAGCAAAAATAGTCTTTTTATTTTAAAATTTAAGAAAAAATAAGAAGATTTCCAAAATTTGTAATTTGCAATGTATTTTTTTCTCTGTTATCTTGGTAAAAAGAAAAAAATAGCTTTTATTTTTTATGAGCAAACAATTGTTTGTAAAAAGATTGACAAACTATTTTTTCTATAATAAAATAAAAATGTAATAAAAATTGGAGGACAAAAATGAAAACAACAAAAGATACAAAAGATAAAGATAAGGCGTTAGAACAAGTATTAGCTGATATTGAAAAACAATTTGGCAAAGGTGCTATTATGAAACTTGGTGAGGATACTCATATGGAAATAGATGTAACAAGTAGTGGCTCTTTGACACTAGATATTGCTTTAGGTGTAGGAGGCTATCCAAAAGGAAGAATTATTGAGATTTATGGTCCAGAGTCTTCTGGAAAAACAACTTTTGCCTTGCAGGCTATTGCTGAAGTACAAAAAACAGGTGGAAGAGCAGCCTTTATTGATGCAGAGCATGCTTTAGATCCTGTGTATGCAAAAAAATTGGGTGTAAATATTAATGAACTTTTATTGTCACAACCAGATACTGGAGAACAGGCTTTAGAAATTTGTGAAGCGTTGGTTAGAAGTGAAGCAGTAAATATTATTGTAATTGATTCAGTTGCTGCTCTTGTGCCACAAGCAGAAATTGATGGTGAAATGGGAGATTCTCATGTTGGATTGCAAGCAAGATTGATGAGTCAAGCATTAAGAAAATTATCTGGAACTATTAATAAAACCAAAACAACTGCTATATTTATTAACCAATTAAGAGAAAAAGTAGGTGTTATGTTTGGAAATCCAGAAACCACTCCAGGCGGAAGAGCTTTAAAATTTTATTCTACAATTCGCTTAGATGTAAGACGAGCAGAACAAATTAAAAATGGCGAACAAATTATGGGGAATCGTACAAATATTAAAGTAGTTAAAAATAAAGTAGCCCCACCATTTCGCACAGCAACTGTTGATATTATGTATGGAGAAGGTGTTAGTCGTGAAGGGGAAATTATTGATATTGCTAGTGAATTGGGCATAATAGATAAAAGTGGAGCATGGTATGCATACAATGGTGAAAAAATAGGTCAAGGAAAAGAAAACGTTAAAAACTTTTTGAAAGAAAATTCTATTTTAAGTAAAGAATTAGAACAAAAAGTTCGTGAACATTATGGATTTGTAAAAGACGAAGATAAAACTAAAGAAAAAGCAGAAATTTAGTTTTTTAGAAAGAAAGTTAGAAATTTATTCTTTTCTTTTTTTTTGCAATCTATTATAATAAATTTAAAGAAAATTTAGGAGTTTTTGAAGAGAGGTAAAATTTTATTATGAAAGTAGAATTATTAGGTGCAATGGATTACACCAAATTAGAAAATATTTTTAAAGATGTTCAAAATAGTGAAAATCTTATTTCACAAGTAAAACAATTAGAAACGGATAGAAATGCTTCTATTGTTTCTGCAGCAGCCAATTTATCTAGGTTTGATGGAAATGTTTTTGAAGCTCTTAAAAAAGCTGAAAATCAACCATTTGAAGAAAATATAAAACATATCAAAAGAGTTGTTAAATTAGGACATGAATCAATTATGGACCATGATTATTGTGTATTTGCTATTCAAGATGTTTCACCTGTAATTGAACAAACGATAATTGCCGAAAGATTTTCTTCTTTTACAATTAAGTCTAGAAGAGAAGTAGATTTTTCAAAAGTAGGATATTATACTCCATTGTTTCGCGGTGTGGATGGAAAAGAACTTTCAAATAATGAATTCATAAAACTAGAATATCAACAATATATGAATACATTATTTCAAAAATACGATTTGTTTCTAAAACAAGGCATAGAAAAAGAAGATGCAAGATTTATATTGCCTTATTGTTATCATTCCAATATTATAATGGGAGTTGATGTTCATACTTTAAAAGATATGATCATTAAATTTATAAAAACAAAATATGCTAATATTCAAGAATTAAAAGAATTTGGATACAGATTATATGAAATTGCAAAAGTAAAAGCACCTTATATTATAGATGAAATAGATAAAGTAGAACCAAAATATGAAGATAATGTGGATGTATATTTAGCCAAAAACATAAAAAATAAAAATTATAAAATATTGACAGAACCCAAACTTTTAAATAGTACAACATATGTTGACGATGCTATATTAATTTCTGCCATAATGCGTAGATATCAATACGATCATGAATACGCTACTCGAGTATACAAAGAGCTATGTAGGAAAAATGAAAATTTCAAACTAGAGTTAATGCAAAAGATTGCATTTGAATCTGATCAATTAGAATTAACTCAAGTAAGTTTTGAATTTCAAATTCCACTTTCTTTTGCAGTATTAACCCACTTAACAAGACATCGTACACACGATATAATGATACCCGATTTTGTACCAGTAGTTGATTTATTACAGTATAAAATGCCTCCAAAAATAAAAAATATTTGTCCAGAAGAATTTCACAAAGTATTTGAATTAAATAATGAAATGTATCATCATTTTAAAGAAGATTATAAAGTCTGCTCAGAAGATTTGATTTATTTTACTTTGTCTGGAAATATGGTAAATATTATTACAAATATGAATGGAAAAACCGTAAAACATATTTTAGGTCTTAGAGAATGCACAAGAGCTCAATGGGAAACACGAGAGATGGCCATTGGAATGCATAAAGAAATTGACACTTTACAAAATGCTCAAGTTTTTAGTAAAATTTTAGGACCGACTTGCACGACAAAAGGATATTGTAAAGAAGGTAAAAGATCTTGTGGAAGAATCTTAACTCTTCAAAAATAATATTTTTATAAAAATTAGCAAATAAAAAAATTTTATTGCTAATTTTTTATTTAAACTTTATAATATAATTATAGACTTTTTTATTGAATAATGAATTAGTTATATAAAAATAATGGAGGGATATTATGAGTTTACATTTTTTATCCATTATTTTAGCTTTAATTGTTGGAATTATTATAGGAATTGTTACAATTTTAGTTTTAAACACTATAAAAGGTAACAAAGCTTTTGCACAAGCAGAAAAATTATTAGAAAATGCAAGAAAAGATGCCGATAAACACAAAAGGGATGCGTTGTTGGAATTAAAAGAAGAATCTTATCGTTTTAAACAAGAAGTAGAAAAAGAAATAAAACAAAAAAAAGAAGAAATGAAAGACTCAGAATCACGTTTATTACAAAGAGAGAATAGTTTGGATAAAAGAGAAGAAATGTTACAAAAAAGAGATTCTATCTTAGATGAACGCGATAATAATTTAATTGCTAAGCAAAAAGAATTACAAGAAAAAGAAGCCAAAATGGATGATATGTTAAAAGAAGAGTTAAAAACGCTTGAAAATATTTCTAAATTTTCAAGCGAGAAAGCACGTGAATTAATAATGAAACGTGTGGAAGATGACATGTCTTTAGAAATAACAAATTATATCAAAGAGAAAGAAAGCGAGGCAAAATTAGTTGCTAACGAAAAAGCTAGAGATTTAATTGTTTCTAGTATGCAACGTTATTCAGAAGATGTTGCAAGTGAACAAA
>CANPIH010000016.1 GCA_947574085.1 uncultured Mycoplasmatota bacterium
CAACAAATTTTTTTAAAAGAAAAGAACATTGACCTTTGTCAACACTCTGAAAAACAAAAACTCAATAATTTTTGTTTTTTTTATGCACTATGCTCGTTACTTTGCTCTATCAATTTATATTTTTTACTTTTATCCATCATCATAATTATTATACAAAGCAACATTAATGGATAAATGGGATAACAATATCGATCCACAATTGCTGCCATCATAATATGAAATAAAATATTAAAAAAAGAGGAACCACTTAAAATAGTAATCATGAAATAAGAAAGATTATTTTTCTTTTTTATACTCATAACCAACCCATAAACAAATATAGGAAAAGAAAAATACAAAAAAAACATAAAAGTTATATCTGAAAACTTGGATAAAATTTTCATTATAGTTGAAAGGCTATTCTTTTTCAAATAATCTTCATAATGACTCATATTAACTTCCATTTTCAAATATCTTTCCCTATTAGTATCAGAATGATTCCACCAACAATTAGATATTCCTTCATTAAAAGTTCCATAACCTGCTCCATGATTTTCGCTATATACTGTTGAATCTAAAATTCCTGTCGGAATGTATTCGGAAATTCCTTGTACAGTGTATTCAAAATCTAAAATAGTTAAATAATCATGATAATAAGAATTTAATACTAAAATAGGATGCCCAATTAAACTTCTAAAATAAAAGCTAAGACTTTCCCAAAGATTTATTTGTTTATCTTTTTGAATAATTACATCTGTTTCCAAATAATTTCCATTTATATCATGGATATTAAAAATAGAAAGGTAATTGCACCAAGCACTATTACTCTTAATTAAATTGTTTATTCTTTGTTTATTTTTATCACTTAACTTTAAAGAGTTGATGTATTTTAAAGAACAAAACTCCTCTTTATAAACCCTTTTATAATGATATCGGTATCCTAAAGTTAAATCATTTGCAAAAATAGATGTATTGGTTATTCCATCAAATCTGGACAATTGAGTATTGCTTTGCTTTCCATTAATTTTTAAAAAGCCATTCCAAATTTGAATAGATAAAAATGTAAAAATTAAACACAATAATAACACCATAATTTTATGTACAAAGACTTTAAAATTACCATGATATATACCACTTAATATCGAAGTCAAACCTAACATAGACCAATATGCAACCGCATAAGGTTGTTTAATAAACCATATAAAAGAACCTAAAATGATAAAAACAATAGCATACTTTATAAACTTTTTCTTATTCCTTTGTAAAGTAATACGATTCCAATTTAAACACAATAATGATGTCAACATATAAAAAAAAGGAACAATCGCTTCTGTAAGCATAATATGACTATATCCAATAATAAGAGGATTAAATAAGAAAAAAATTATAAAAAATACCCAATAAACGGCTTGACGTTTTTCTAAATTATTATTTTTAATTAAATTTGCAATGATTTTAGCCGCACAATAAATCATCCCAAGATAAAACAATAAAAAACCAATCAAAATTCCTATAATAGAATCACCAAATATTTTAGTTATAAAAAATAAAACAATTGGAAATCCAAAACCACGAGTAGTATCCCAAAATGCAAAACTACTTTTCCCATTAAAAATTTCCAAATATTTGTAATATTTTGTACTATCAACAGTAATTAATAATGTGAATTGCATAAAAACATAAATTGTAATAAATAATAAAATGAAAACAATTAAAAGAATTAAAACTTGACTTAAAGATAACGTTCTAAATTTTTCTATTTTTATTTTTTTTAAACTTTTTTTAAAAAAATCAATACCTAAATTTATGTAATAAACTACTTTATTTTTAAAATTTGACAATTTAAATTTTTTTTTCATTATTTATACAAATCAATCAAATAAATTTTTAATTATAAGATTGAACCCCTCTCTTTTTAATTTTGCAATTATAATTATAATTATACAAAAAATTTCTACAAAAGTCTACGCAAACTAGCAAATTTCATTAATATTGAATTTTCAATGCTTCTGAATAGCGTTCAACCATTTCATTCACAATAATATCTGGAGTGTATCTTTCTATTAATTCTTCGCTAAATAATTTTCTATCTAGAAATATTGAATTTTCATATAATTTTGCAATATAAGGTAGTAAAGCGTTTCTAAAAGAATCTCCAAATATTAAAATAGTTTTATTATAAAAAGCGTTATCCGATCTACAACTTGTAATATTATCAACATTATCACATGTATAATTTGTATCATTTAAAAAACAAACATTTGGTTCTTCACTTTTAAGATTATCTTGCAACATATTCATAATTGCTAAATCTCCATTTACGTTTATTTTTTCAATACGTATAGGTATCTCAAAAACAGTATCTTCTATATTTTTTACAAGCTCCATGCTTCCTAAATAGGCACCATAGCTATTCCAATGAGTATCGTATTTAAAATAAGTTTCATAATTTTTTCTATTTTTTACCAAAACTTCTTTGGGATATATAATATCTATGTCAGAATTTTTATTTAAATATTGAATAAGTTCTTCTGTTTTACTACTTTCTTTTTGTTTGTTACGTTTTACTAAAGTAGGAATATAATCTTCATAAACATTTTCTTTATTTGGAAGTACAAAAACATAATATAAAACATTTTTATCCTTTAATTTATCTTTAGTCAATTGTTGAATATTTTTTATACTTTCTTTTTCTTTTTCAGTAAAAAAAGTTATTTTTTGATAATCCTTAATAGTATTAGTCTCTGGCTCGGCAAGATAAGAATTATAAAATAACCATCCATCTTTTCCAACCAAAACTTTATCATTAGCACTAGTATTGAATAAATTATATAACAGAGTGGATCTTATTTTTCTAATTTCATTTTTAAAAGGCAAATGATCATTGTAATAGCTTTCATAATTGGATATGTAATCTTTTAAATTACTAATAGAAAAATTAGGTTTAGTAAATAATTGACGATTTTCATAATTTTTATTATCCATTTTATTTTTTACAATACAATAAAACATAGTAGGAAATATCAAAAACAATATAAAAACAATGGTAACGATTAAATCTTTTGGCTTCATATTTATTTACTCCTTAAAATCTAAAATATATAAATGGATTATAACTACTTGCTACTAATTCCATTATTGAAATTGACATTAAAATTAATATAACAAATGATTCTAAATAATTCTTATAAAATTCTTTAATTTGTTCTTTACAATTCAATCGATCTATTAAAAATTGTAACGGACCGCAGAATAAAATAGATAAAATAATTAAAATAATTGTTTTAAAATTTATAAACGTTGGTAATAAAATATAAGTTGTCTTAAAATCAAAATGAAACATAATTGTTACTAACTGTAGTGCATGTTCTAAACTATCTGCCCGAAACAAAACCCAACCTATAATTATTACAAATAGTACATAAATATGACTTAAAATCAAATGTTTTCCTTTGTCTAACAACTTTTTTAAAAAAACTTTTTCTATTACTAAAAAAATTCCATAATATAAACCCCATGCAATAAAATTAAAACTAGCACCATGCCAAAAGCCTGTTAAAAAAAATACTATCCATAAATTTATATAAGTTCTTAATTTGCCTTTTCTATTTCCTCCTAATGGTATATAAACATACTCCTTGAACCATGTGGACAAAGAAATGTGCCATCTTCTCCAAAATTCAGTGATTGATTTTGAAATATAAGGTAAATCAAAATTTTCTGGAAAATGAAAACCAAACATTCGTCCAAGTCCTATTGCCATATCACTATATCCAGAGAAATCATAATAAATTTGCAAAGCATAAGTTAAAGATGCCAGCCAAACAAGAGGCGTATTCAAATCATTTACATTATTTTGATAAATAAAATCAGTAACGACTGCAAGAGTATTTGCAAATATAACTTTTTTTCCAAGTCCATAAACAAATTTTCTAACTCCAGAAGCAAAAAGACTTAAATTTACTCTTCTAGTATTTATTTCCTCTTCTATTGTTTTGTATTTGATAATGGGTCCAGCAATCAATTGAGGAAAAAAAGAAACATATAAAGCAAAATTAAATATATTTTTTTGAACTTTAATCTTTTTTTGATATAAGTCGATTATATAAGATAAAATTTGAAAAGTATAAAAAGATATGCCTATTGGAAGAAGAATATTTTTTAGATTCAAAGTATGATTTAAAAATATTTGACTAAAAGAATCAACAATAAAATTGAAATATTTAAAATAGCCTAATAAAAATAAGTTAAAAAAAATAGCTAGGAATAAAATCGGTTTATCTATTTTTCTAAAACGATCTATTAAAATACCAAATATATAATTTAAAAATATAGAAAAAAGTAATAAAGAAAAATGATTGATTTCACTTCCCCAAGCATAAAACAATAAACTAGCAAATAATAAAATCAAATTTTTGATTTTTATATTATAACTAAAAAAATATAAGCATAAAACAATAGGCAAAAAAAACCACAAAAAAATCATTGAACTAAACACCATATATTTTACTCCTTAAACTTATAAAAGTATATTATAATAAATATATTCAAAAATCAATTTCTAATATGTTTTAACTTTAATAATTTATTTCCTAAACACTTTTAAAATAATTTTCTCAATTATTTCTATGCCATATTCCTCACTTTTTAATCGGGCATTTTTTGTAAGATTATCTTTTTCTTTTTTGCTCATCTTTAAAGCTTGTTCTATCTTCTCCGCCAATTCTTTAAAATCTAAAGGATCAAAAGTAAGGCTATTCTCATTATCAATTAAATAATCACTGGGTCCAAACTTATTAGATCCTATTACAAGCACTTCACATGCCATAGCTTCAATTCCAGTTAATCCTAAAGATTCACTTTTTCTACGAGTTGGATAAACAAAAGCTTCTAAAGAATTATAAATAGACACAAGTTCTTCTTGGCTAACAAGTGGTCTACGAATAATTCTATCTTCTAATTTATATTTTTTTATTAAAATATTTAAATTATCTTCTTCTGAGCCATCTCCAACGAGCAAAAACTTTATTTCTTTGCTTATTTTTTTCTTTTCCAATTCATGAATTGCTTTAACAAAGGTATCATATCCTTTATCCTTTTCAATACGAGAAATATATCCAAAATATTTATATTTTAGATCTAATTTTGCATTTTTAAGGGCATTTTTTTTATTTACTTTTTTAAATTTATTTGTATCAACTCCACCCGATGGATAAATTACAATTTTTTCTTTTCCAATTTTATAATCTTTTCTCAAAATACGCTCAAAATATTTAGAAGGAGAAATAACAATATCTGTTCTTTTTAAAAATAGTTTACTTAAAGTTAAATATTTTGCATCTGTCTTAGTATCAGCAACCAAATCATTTCCATGAACATTCAAAACAAGTTTGGTATTTTTACTGCACAAGTAAGGAAAAAAAACTCCAATAGGTGTATGAGAAATAAAATGAACATATATAAAATCATAATTGTTAAAAATTGCTTTCCAAAAAGAAACCCCACAAAGATAAACATAAGAAACAAGTTTTTTTACTTTTCTCTCTGATTTATGTATAACTACTAAATCAATAACGTTGTCTTTTTTTAATATTTCGTAAGTATTCTTTACAAAAATACCATAATGAGGATTTTTTTCATCTGGGTACATATTGCTTACAAATAAAATATTCTTTTTCATAATCCCTTTTTCATTTTTAGAAATTAAAAAAAGTAAAGCCAAATAAGGAATAATATAAATATTTGTCAAAATGTTTCCAAAATAGGAATAAAGAAAAAAGAAAATAAACGTATAACAATATTGCTTTGATAATTTACTTTTGTTTAAAACGTAAAAAAAGAAAACAATATAGAAACCCATACCTAAAATTCCTAAATAATAAAATATATCAAAAAAGTCAATATTCGTTTTTCTATCTACTTCTTTCATCCCTAATACTTTTTCTAGTGCAGAACTTTCTTTAAACTTTTGATGAACTTTTTCTAAAGAACTTAGTCTTTCACTTATTTCAGAAAATCCTTCTAACGATTTATTTTGAAAATTCAAAGGCTTTATGTAGAGAGTTAAAACAAATAACAATACAAATACAGTCACCAATGTTTTAAACGACTTTCTTATTTCTTTTTGACATAAAAAATAAAGAAAAAGAAAAAGAAAACCCAAAGAAAATAAAAAATTATGAATTAGCAACAAAACAATTATAAAAAAAAGAAAATAAAAAACTTTCAATAGATAATTGTTACTCTCTTTAATGTAAATAAAAGCACAAGAAAATAAAAGTAAATAGCTGGAATAAAGAGAATCCATTGAAATGGAAAAAATGTAAGAAATCTGAAACAAAACTAGAGTAATTAAAGATAGATAAAATATAGTTTTTTTATTTATTGCTTCCTTTTTATAATTTGCAAAAAATAAAATCAAAATTGGTAAAGAAAAAATAGTAATTGTGTTAGTTAAAAAGAACTCCATACTTAGATTCTCTTTTATTAAATAACAGGAATAAATAAAAAAATAAATACAGAAAAACAGAAAAATTTTTCTATGTTCAGTATTTTTGAAAATATAAAAAAGAGCATAAATTAAGAGAATACCTTTGCTTAAAATAGATAGCGATAAAAAACAAGAGTTATTGAAAAAACTTAAAAAATCCATAAATGGTAATAAAAGTATAAAAATAAATACGAAATTGATAGGACTTTGTTTTGACATAATAAATTCTCCTTTTTTATATTATAGCATATACCCCATAATTCTTTTACAAAAAAACTTTATTTAAAAAAATTATAAGACACAAAAACATAAATTTTTTAATCCTATTTTTATTAAAAATGCTTATTTTTTATCATTATTTTTATTATTTTTATGGTGATTAAATAAAATATCCGTTTTTAAAACTAGAAATAAGAAAATAATCATTAATCCAATATAAATAAATATAACATAATAAGTTTTACCTAAAGCATAAAAGATAGATAATCCTGCAAAAAGAATATCTATACCATATATAATCAGCAAAGAACTTCTAGTAGAGAATTGCATATTTAAAAGCTGATGGTGAAAATGTTCCCTATCTGGTGTATTAAAAGGATTCTGTTTTTTTAAAATTCTTCGAAATATAGATAATAACACATCAATAATTGGTGTTGCTAAAATAATTAAAGGAATAATTAAAGAAGTAAACGTTGCTGTTTTATAACCAAGAAGTGTAGTAACTGCAATAATAAAACCTAAAAAATTGCTTCCTGTATCACCTAAATACACTCTTGCAGGTGGAAAATTATAAACTAAAAAACCTAATATAGAACCTAGCATAATTAAAGATAGTGTTGTATCCAAACCTTGCTGAGCATTCATAATAAATGCAATAATCGAAATTGTAAAAAAATAAATTGAACTAATTCCAGAACACAAGCCATCTAAACCATCAGACAAATTTATAGCATTAATAATGCTAACTATTAATACAATGGTTATCAAATAATTAAATGGTTCTGAAAAAGTCAGATTTAAACCTAAAATACTTACATAGTCTAAAGAAATCTGACCATAAAAAACCACAATAGCGGAAGCTAAAATCTGAACAACCAATTGATATCTTGTTTTTAAAGGATTTATATCATCAATTAATCCCATAAAAATAAGTAGAAAACTTCCCATAAGAATAGATAACATTTGAATACTACTTCGAGCATACAACATATAACCGAGTAAAAAGGAAAAGAATATTGCAAGACCTCCTAGAGTAGGCATTGGTATTTTATTTAATCTTCTCTCATTTGGATAATCTAAAGCTTTAACATGATGAGCTATTTTTTCAACTATAGGAGTTACTACCAAACTACATAAAAAAGTAACAAAAACTATAATAAACACATCATGACCATTTACAAACATAATTTCACTTCCCTATTTATTATAACTTATTATAGAAAAAAAATGAAGAAAAATACTTAATTTTGTGTTTCTTCATTTTTTTAATTAAAATTATCAAATTTTTCTCTATTGCTTACTTTCTTTTCTTCTGTATTTTTTTTATTATTTTTTCTATTTTTAGTAAACAAACATCCAATTACAACTAAAGATAAAAGCAAGTAAATACCAGCAATTATATAAATATAAAAAGAAGTTCGTTGATCTTTTCTTAATTCATTTTCTACTTCCTGATCCCAAATTTGAAAAGTATTCATTTGTGTATCGTATTTGTAAAAATCTTCTTTTCCAGTTGTTATATCCATTCCATAGCATAATACAAAACGACTATTTTCTTTAAATTTATACACAGGAATTTCTAAATCTTGAATTATCATGGTTGTTTTTATATAGCCAGATAAATTTTCTTTAAAATCAATTAAATAAAGTAAGGGATTAGTGGATTGCATTTCGTTGTAAAGAATGTATGTATTATTTTGTTCATTATAAATGGCAAAAGTTATATTACCATTGTTGTCTTTCAAAGCCACTAAAGTAAACTTAGTAACCTCACTATAAAATGCTGGAATAGAAAAACCATTTATATCCACTATCGTTTCTTCATAAAAATCAGGTTTGGTTATTATTTTAGAATTTTTAATAAGTGTATAATTATTGTCTCCGATTTTTATTTCTATTGGATTTGTATCTTCAACATTTACCTGAACCGTATAAGTTTTTTTAGTTCCTGTTTCTGCAGTAACTACAATTTCAAATACATTTGCTCCTTCGCTTACCTCGAATTCTCCTGTACCTGATAAAGAAGCATGAGACTCATTTGTTTTCGCAGATATTTTAATAGAATTTACTGTAGAAGGAATTGTGGTTGAATATTCCAAAACCTCTTTGTTAAAACTTGGAGATAAATCATACCCTTCCACAGCTAGCGAAACTAAATTGGCATCCGCAGATTTTTCTCTTGCTGGATTTACAGTAACTCTTTTTACTAATGAAATTTCTTCACTGTTTCCATCTGCATCCGTAATATCTCCTGTAACTGTAAATCCAATGGTTCCAGTGGAAGTAGCTTTACATTTAACACTTAATGTTTTGGTTGTATTTTCACCATTCTGCTCCACATCCGCAAAATTTTGCGAGCATCCACTTGTTTGTCCAGAAGATTTAATCTCGATGTTCCAAGAAGCAGTATTTTTAAGAGTAACTGTTGCTGTCACACTACTCCCTACTTCTACTGTGTTTGAGGCACTTATACTAGCCGTTGGCTTTGCACTAACAAATATTGGAAATAGCATGAAAATCAGAAATTCCAAAACTTTAACTTTTTTTTTCATTTTTTACTCCTAACTTTGTGATATTTTTGTTTTTCCTAGTAAATATTGACGTAATTTTAAAAGATTAGCAGAATTTATCTTATCCTGATCAGCAATATAAGCAGCTTCTTTAAAAGCACCAGACAAACTTGTTTTACCTAACAAATATTGGCGCATTTTTAAAAGATCTGCAGAGTTGATTTCCCCATCTCCTGTTAAATCACCATAAACAATAACGGTATAAGATTCATCATTAAACTTTATTCGATTTCCTGTACCAATTCTTTTGCCATCACTTTTAATTTCAACGTTTTCATTTTTCAATTTTTCATAAACGTCATCCACTGTATCTCCAATTTTAAAACCACTTACGTATTCGTTTTCTATTTTATATCCAGCTTCTTTTATTATTGATTCTAATGTAACAGTAGGCTGAGAATTTGAAGGCAAATCAATGCTTGGCAAATTGGGTTCATTATTTCCTTGGTTTGTACTGCACTCAGTGCAAATTCCACCACTTGCGTATACAAGACCAGCTTTTACAGGACTGCTAGCACTGCTAACAGCTCCTATATTATAAAAATTGTATAAACCACTGTACTTTTGTCCTTCATATTCAAATGCTTCTCCACTTGTACTTATAGAACCATTTGTTCCTGTTTCTTGTTTTGCTAAAGAAGCTAAATATACAGAACTTACGTTTGCAATACGACCAGCCTCAACAAATATTGAAGCATAGCTTTGATTATCTAATATGGATATATCAGCCATATAAGTACTTTTTAAAATACTTTGTACAACACTTTCTATATAATTACTAGAATTTTCTAAACTTTCAAATTGTAAAATATATTTCTCTGTTAAAAAATTACGTGGATCTAGATAATAACCAACCGTTTCATCATTTGGAACATACCAACCAGCTTCAGTTTGGCAATAACCATTTTTATAGTTTCCCCCATAGGTTCCTTCACACTCCGTTTTTGGCATATCTTCAAAGTACTTTTCTTCACCTTGCACAGCACCAGAAATTCTAAAATTTAATACTGCTCTTGAAAATCTTTCGTCAGTATTCATAGCTATAAAAGTCCAATTTGGATATTTTGTATGCAAGGAACGTAAAGCCTCTTTATAACTTTCAGGAAATCCTTGCTTATCTAGTTCATTTTCAAAAGCTTGATCAGTAATTTCTTTTTGCTTAGCAACAGTTGTTAAATTTCCTCCTGGTCGATTGTATTCATCTTCCATGTGTCTGAATACTGGAATGTTAAAAACAAGTGGTAAGTCAAGCAATCCATTTTTTTTATAAGCTTCATAACTTGTTCCAGCTTCACTAGATGGAGCCATTATATTAGACATATACAAATGATTATACATCTCATAGTCTCCATTTGGATTTACATTAAATTTTTTCAAATAACTTGTAAACTGCCCTCGAGATATATAAGAATTTGATATAAATTTTGCACCTCCTACGATTGCTTTTTTAGGACTTGTCCAAGGTCTATCGTATTTATCATAATTGTTATTGGCACGAACATAAAAAGAGCAAATATACCCTGTAATATTTCCATAAACAACTTGATACCAACCTTCTTCACATCCATATCCATCAACTTTATTAGAAGACACTAAAGTAACTTTTGAACCCTCTTCCAATTCTAATAAAATATTATTTTTATTATTTTCTTTTTTAGTTGTTGGAGTCGAACGCAAGCGAACATTCTCTCCTGTAATTTCTCCAATTGATTTTGTTTGTGCATGAGTACGAATTGGAAATGAAAAAATAGAAGAAAATGTAACACTAAGAACAAGTATGAAATGAATTGGCAATAAAATAAATTTTTTTATATTCTTACACATAGTTTTCACTCCTTTTCATCAATTCCATTATAGCAAAATACGACAATTTTTTGAAGAGTGGTTTTTTTAAATTGTCACTTAATTTGTCAAGTAAATGATTATTGTAAAATTTCAATATTTTTTATATAATTATAAAATATGAGAGGATATAAATATGAAAGTACTTTTTAAAAAAATTAAACGCTCTAATAAAATTGCTTTAGCAATTTACGTTTTATCTATAATAATGTATGTAGTAGGTTATACTTACTTTGCAATTTCTTTATTCAAATTGGAAGGAATCGAAACTTTTATAAGAATATTTTTGCTTATAACTTTTCTTTTGTGGTTTTTCTTTTATTTTTTATTTGGTTTAGCTAACTTAGTTACAAAAAAAATTAAAAAGTTTTTGATTCTAACTTTTATTCAAATTATTTTATTTATAATTTTATTTTTAACCTCTTTTATCATTCATCGTCTTTATAGCAAATTGGAAATGCTATCTGGACAAGAATACACTCAATATACTACCAATTTAATTTCTTTAAAAGATACAATATTTAATGAAAATAGCAAAATGGGAATGATTAGCAATAATAAAGATATAGAAGGTTATGTACTAGCAAATACACTTATAAGTAAAGAAAATCTAAAGCAAAAAGTAGAATATTTTGACGATTACTATTCAATGTTAAACGCTTTATATAACAAAGAAATAGATGCTATATTTGTTTCTAGCAATTATATTATTTTATTTAATAATGAAGAAGTATATGAACATATTGGAGAAGAAACCAAAATTCTATATGAATATAGTGAACAGATGAAATCAAAAACGATATCTAATACTAATAAAAAATTAACAGAACCATTTACTGTACTTTTGATGGGAGTAGATTCTTCTCAAAAAGGATTAGATAACAACGCTATTTTTAATGGGGATACGCTTATGTTAGTTACTTTTAATCCACAAACTTTGAATGCTACCATGCTAAGCATTCCAAGAGACACTTATGTTCCTATCGCTTGCAATAATAATCGTTATCATAAAATAAATTCATCTGCAGCATATGGAACCGAATGTGTTATCAATACGGTAAAAAATTTAGTAAATGTTGAAATCGATTATTATGCTAAAATCAACTTTAGAGGAGTGATGGATTTAGTAAATGCTTTAGGCGGAATTGATGTAGATGTTGAAGCTCCAAACTATAGCGTATATATAAAACAATATGGAGAAGGAATTTTGTGTGAGAGTAATTACGTACGTGATCCTACCCATCCTACCTGTATGAATACAGGATGGCAACATTTAGATGGAGAACAAGCTTTAGCCTATGCAAGAAATCGTCATGGTTATTTAGAAAGCGATTTAGCTAGAAATCGTCATCAACAACAAATAGTAGAAGCAATTGCCAAAAAACTTATGACTATCAATAGCTTTGAAGATTTTGAAAAATTGCTTGATGTAGTTGGAATGAATATTGCCACTAATTTATCCACTTCACAAATGCTATCCTTTTACCAAACATTAAAAAACATGCTATTGCAAACTTTAAAAGGTAATGATTTTGTTACCATTCAAAAAATGTATTTAGAAGTATACAATTTACCTGTTATGTTAGGAAATATGCAGTTATCAGCATTAGGATATTATGAAGATAGCTTAAAAAAAATTCAAGAAGCGATGAATATAAATTTAGGTCTACAAAAAGAAGAAATGATAAAAACATTTTCTTATGATTATAAAGAAGAATACTCATCACCAATTGTTGGAAAAGGAATTACCAGTGGAAAAAAAGAAGCAACGGTACCAAATTTTATAGGAAGTACGGTAAGGTACGCTGAAGATTGGGCAAATAGTAATGGGATATCGCTTGAAAAAAGTTTTCAATGTAATGATGGAATTCCTGGAATTATTGGAGATCAAAGTGTAAGTATAGGAACATTTGTTAAATCTATTTCAAGTATTACCATTTATATCAATCAAGTGTGTGAAGGAAATATAAATTCAAACAATCCTACAAATAATAATGAGAATAATCCTCCAATCACTAATGATAACAAAGAAGATGAAAATCAAGATTCAAATATTCCTGGAATACCTATTCCTCCTACAGAAACGGAAGATCCTAAAGAAGATACAAATCCAGAGGATAATGAAGATAACAAAGATCCAAGTATTACCGATCCAGATTTTGGTGGTCCTACTGATGAAGACGAAGAGAATTTAGAAGAAAACAATTAGTTTTCTTTTTTATTGTAAATACAAGAGTTGTTTGCTATTATAATGAAGAGGGATTCAAATGAAAGATTATACAAAAAATCAATTACATCGCTTGCGTATTGCTACTATAATCAATAGTGATAAAAGAAACCAATATATTATAAAACATAAAATTTTTAAAAGTGTTGGAGAACATTTTTTCTTTCAACCTAGACTTATTCCTTCAGATCCTAAACTAATTAAATTTCACAATAATGTAATTGTTACAAGCAATGTTACTTTTGTAAACCATGATATTTTTCATCTAGGATTAAATAAATTAGGAAAAGGAAACTTTTATTATCATACTGGATGTATTGAAATAATGGATAATGTTTTTATTGGATGCAACAGCACAATTTTAGGAAATGTAAGAATTGGGCCAAATGCTATTATCGCAGCTGGGAGTGTAGTTACAAAAGATGTACCTGAAAATTCAGTAGTAGCTGGTATACCAGCAAAAAAAATTGGCACTTTTGATTCTTATATTAAAAAAAGACAAAATGACAATCGAATGTATTCGATTGATGAACTATGGGAAAAATTTGAAAGAGAAAAAAATAGCGAGAATTAATCTCGTTATTTTTTATTCAAAAAAAGACACATTGCTTTTTGCATTTAAATTAAAATCTACAAATTTACTTTTTAAAAATAAAGGATAAGCTGCGGCACCTATCATTGCAGCATTATCAGTACAATATTTAAATTCTGGAATACTAAATTTTACTTTATATTTTTCTGATATTTTTTTCATTTCATCACGTAAATAGTGGTTGGCAGAAACACCACCTGCTACAATAAATTCTTTTACAAAATTACTTTTTAAAGCAAGTTCAACTTTTCTTACTAATTCATCTGTAGCCGTAATTTGAAAACTACAAGCTAAGTCTTCTTTTCTTATAGAATTTCCTTTTTGCTTTTCATTATGTACTAAATTTATAATATAACTTTTTAAACCACTAAAACTAAAATTATAGGTTTCATCATTTACTGGCTTAGGCAAATTATAAGTAGGAAGACCTTTTTCTGCCAATCTGTCAATATTAGGTCCTCCTGGATAAGGCAAATCCAAAACTCTTGCTACTTTATCATAACATTCTCCAATGGCATCGTCTAAAGTACTTCCAAGAAGTTTAAAACTATAATCTTCCTCCATTAATATCAAATCTGTATGTCCCCCACTCACTACTAAAGCAAGTAAAGGAAAAGTAAGAGTATTATCAATTGCATTAGCATATATATGTCCTATAGTATGATGAACTGCAATTAATGGCTTTTTATATACTAAAGATAACGTTTTTGCAAATTCCACTCCCACTAATAAGCTTCCTAACAAACCAGGTGCATAGGTTACGGCAATAGCGTCAATATTTTCCATCTTTATTTTACTTTTCTTTAATGTTTCTTCTAAGACCATTGTAATATTTTCTGTATGCATGCGTGAGGCAATTTCTGGCACAACACCACCAAAATGTGCATGAGTATCCATTTGTGTTAAAACAGTAAAACTTTCTACTTGTTTTCCATTTTTCACAATAGCCATACTCGTTTCATCACAAGAAGATTCTATACTTAATATATAAATATCCTTCATTTTTCTAATCTCCTTCCCATTAATAAGGCGTCTTCCCCATCAGAATAATATTTCTTGCGAACATTTACTATTTCAAAACCAAATTTTTTATAAAGTAAAATAGCTGGCTTATTGCTTTTTCTCACTTCTAAAGTTAATAGTTTTACACTATCTTTTAAATTACTTATCATATAGTCCATTAAGCAACTTGCAATATTTTTATTACGAAATTCTGATTTTACAATAATATCTAAAATATCTATAGTTTCATCAAGTTCTGTAAACATCAAAAAGCCTTTAATAATTTCATTTTCCTCATAAACTAAGACTTTAATAAAGCGATTTTTTTCGATAAAAGTAAAATTATTTACTTTAGAAAAATTAGGAAAAAGTTTATTTCCTAGCTCATGAATTTGCTCAATATCACTCTCTTTTAACCCTCGAATCATTTTAGTACCTCGATAAGTTTTACATAAAGAGGATTTACACTATGAGGATTTACATTTTTTAAAGTACTTGCAAAAGAAATTATTCTTTCAAAATCCAAATCTATATTTTCTAAATCTCCTTCTAAAAAATGGTATTCGTTATTTCGAAAATATCTATAATCTTCTATTAAATGATTATTTTTATCAAAAGTTCCTATAAAAACTCCATTTTTCTCTCTTTCTATAATACGCACTGTATCATGTTTAAATGAAACGGCTTTAATAAGCAAACTGGATAACACTTTTATTGGTATATTTAATGTATAACTAAGTGTTTTAGCTATCGTAACTCCAATTCGTATTCCTGTAAAAGACCCTGGACCATTCACTACTAAAATTTCACTTATATTCTTTATTTCTATATTAGCTACTTTTAAAGATTCAACAATTAATGGCATTGTGGAAACACTATGATTTTGATGAGCCGATGACTTTTTTATAGATAAAACTTTATTATCTTTATATAAAACTATTAAAATTTGACTATTATGTGTATCAATAAATAATGTATACATCTACAACTTCCTCTCTGAATTGCACAAAAAAACTCGCACAGGAGTCTTATTATAGCACACTTTGACACAAATCCTCATATTTTGTACCATACGGAATAAAAAGCAATACTCTTGTATTTTCATCGATTACTTTAAATTTTATTTCCAATCTTTCGTCGGGTAAACAATCACAAATCATATCAGACCATTCAACTATTGTAATCCCTTCTTTAAAAAAATATTCGTCCAAACCAATATTTTCACATGCTCCTTTAAGACGATAAACATCCATATGGTAAAGAGGCAATTCCTCATTAGGATATTCTTTTACTAAATTAAATGTAGGAGAAGTTACATTTTCTTCAATGCCTAAAGCATGTGCAAAGCCTTTAACAAAAACTGTTTTTCCACTTCCTAGCTCTCCTTCCAAACAAATTACCATATTAGAAAATTTTTCACTAGCTATATTTTCTGCTATTTCCAAAGTATCTTTTTCATTTCTAGTAGTAATTTTATATTCCATATTAATCACCTAATTATTATTATAACAAAATCCTTTTGTTCAATTCAATTATTTCCCTAAGGTTTGACAGTAATTAACTATGTTTTTTTCCTAAAATTTTTAAGCTAGTCAAAATAGTTTTACGCTCAAAATTTTTATTGGCTTCTTTTATTAAAGCATGAATGGTTTCAATCATAATTTTTCTAGTTTCCATATCCAACTGAGTAAAGCTTTTTACAAAACTTGGAATATTCCTTAAGCGAAAATTGGCAAGTTCTTGAACAGTTTCAATTTGGCATTTTAAAAAAAACTGATACAAAGTATTTATAAAAACTTCTCTTTTTTTCTTATCTAAATTTTGAATCCATGAAGAAAGCATTGCATTGATTTTATTACTTGTTTCATCTGTTTCTTTTAAATGGATAAATTTTGTTCCTTCTACTTGCCATGATAAAGCGTCATGTTGCCAAATTCCTGTTGAATTACTTTTTATAACTTGATAATTACTTTTATGAGCAAATAGCATACCAATAATAGAAGTTTCTGGTATAAGCAATCTTATTTTTGGTAACAATTTAATATATGACAAATCTGAAATAAAATCATTAGTGAATCCAGGTCCATCGTTGTTAAAAATTAATTTAATTCTCTTTTTTATGCTTTTTCTACATTTTACACCAGCATAAACTGCTAAATTTCCACCCTTTGAATGCCCTCCCATATATATATGTCGTACATAAAAAGGTACAAATTGGTTCACATAACATACTGCTTCTTTCTGTGATGGAATTTCATCCATAAAACCCAAGTTTAAATCTTCCTTCCAACCTACAAGCGTTTCATCTGTTCCTTTAAAAGCAATATATGCAGTATTAAAACACAAATAAATTATCATAGCTGAAAACTGTTTTTCTTCTTTTACTGAAACATAGTTAACATAGTTTGTAATTTTTAAATTTCCAAAACGCTTGGTTTTAGATAATAATTTCAAAAATACAATTGGACTTTCTGACAAAGAAAACTTTTGTATAATTTCTTTATCACTATATTTTTCTAAATAATTTAAAATTGCTTCTTTAACTGTAATTAATTTTCTATTTCTAATTTCTATATAAGCAAGCTCCGATAATATTAAATTATCTACTTCATTAAAAGGACTTTGTTTAAAGGTAATATCTCCTCGCCATTTTAAATAATCTTCCATATTTGCCATTTTTTCACATCCTCATAATCTTACTATTAAAAAAATAAAAAAGAGTATTCACTCCCTATTTTAAACGATTTATAAAAAAGATCTTCTGTTTGCAGAAAATTGTTCCTCTATATTTTGAATTTGCAACTTTCTATTTTTACGTATAGTAAGCATTTCTTGAATTCGTTGAGGATCTATTAATTTTAAGATTTCTTCTTGTTCTAAAAATACATCAAGAGCAGTATCATTATTAAATGCAATATTTCCTAATTCTTTAAGATAAAGTAACAATGAAACTTTATTTTCAGTTAAAGATGTTTCCATTTCTGAAATTATTTTGTTAATAAATGCATCGAGTTGCAAAGCATTTTCTAACAATAATTTAACTGTTGCCATTTGTTGATATTTTTCCATTTCAGCTTTTCCTCCTTAAATTTATTATAACACAATATAAAAATAATATAGTTTTAATATTGTATGATTTACAATTATTATACAAACTGGGTCAATTTTAAGCAAAAAAAAACAGGCAACTTCCTATTTTCGCTTACACTATCGTCGGCGTTCTAGTGCTTAACTTCTCTGTTCGGGATGGGAAGAGGTGTATCCACTAGGCTATCGTCACCTATAAAGGATTTTGTCCTTTAAAAACAAGATAATGTATTCATC
>CANPIH010000017.1 GCA_947574085.1 uncultured Mycoplasmatota bacterium
TTTTTTGCCAAGTTCGGATTAAGTTCTCTCCATCTTTTAGCAGTTGTATTAAATAAAGCAACATTTAAAATATCTGCTTCTTCTGCATACTTTAACCATTCTCTATCTTTATAATAATCGTTATCAGGTAATATATAATTTTTAATTGCATCTGTATGAATAAGATAATTATTTTTAGTTAAAATTCTTTTTACATCCCATTCCCTATTTTGATTTTCTAACTCTTTTAGTCTTTCAAATTCTTTTATCAAATATAGTTTAAAAACCGGACTAATAGAAGATGCAAATTCAAAAGCAATATCTTTATGAGCATAAGTTCCGCCATATTTACCACGTTTCGAATATATCCCAATTGCGTTCGTTTTATTACATCATTCTGTAACACTTAGCGTAAAAGTATGAAGTCCTGCCTCACTTTTAAACCCGTCGAATTCGACGGAATTAAAATTTGGATTGTAAATTGACTCCCAAGTACCTAAAAATTCTAAAGTAATTCTATTTCTTAACCAATTTCTGATAACATCATCTGATGTAGATTTTCCTTCTTTAAATTTGGTAAAATCAGAAATACAAATATAATCGCTATCATTTATATTTGTTATGTTCACTTTAACATTTTGAACTTCAATTATTTTGTTTGTCATATTTTGTCGATTATTTTCCATCACTTTTCACTTCCTTAGAATTTTTGTTTTACTATATTCAATTGCATAAATTCAGAATTGTATCTATTTCTTGAATATAATCATCTAAATAATCGTCAACCTTAAAATAATATAAATTATACTTTTTAGCTATAATTTCACATATTGTACTTTTTCCAGCAAAGGAGAACCACCTACAAAATATACCTTCTTCATAATTACCTTCTTTTTTTAATTATTCTTTAAATATCCGTTTTATTTGCATTTATTATTGCGGATAAAAAAATACTGTCTACAATCTAATTCTTTACTATATTAACTTTCATAATAAATTATGGAATCACTAGCTTACGATACAATAAATCATTATCTTATAACTTTCCAAAACGGTTAAAAGGATATAAAATAAAATCAGTTGTTCCTCTTATTTGGCTTTTTTTTATAGGACCTATAGTTCTGCTATCTAAAGAAACCACACGATTATCTCCCAAAACAAAATATTCATCGCTTTCAAGTATAACACTTTCATAATCGCTTGTTTCTCCATAAGCATAGACATCCTCTATTTTTTTATCATTTATATAAATTATATTGTTTTCAATTGCAATTTTTTCACCTGGCAAACCATAAATCCTTTTAATTAACTCATCATTTTTAGCATCCAAAACAACAATATCGTATCGGTTAATTTTAGAAAGTTTATTTAAAATCATAAACTCGTTTCCTTCTAAAGTTTTATACATAGAATTTCCATTTACTTTAATAGGAGTAACAACAAAAGTTCTAATTAATATTACAACAATTAAAATAAGAAGATATGGTAATAATTCCTTGCCGTTTTTAAGTAATTTTTCTTTCATAAATTTAAATCCTTTCGTTTATTATTATACAACATTCTTTAATTTTATAAAACTAAAAAAAGAAGCTTATTTTGCTTCTTTCATACTACTATTTCTTTCTTTAACTTTATATTCTTTACGCATATTTTTAATAAAGTTTAACTTCGCACGACGAACCATACCTTTTTTCACAACTGTAATTTTATCAATCGTTGGTGCATTTACTGGGAATACTCTTACTACTCCTACGCTTCCGCTTTTTTTACGAACAGAGAATGTTTCGGATACTCCACTTCCTTTTTTAGCAATAACAATTCCTTCAAAAGCTTGAATTCTTTCCTTTTTTCCTTCTTTTACCCAAACATCCACTCTTACAATATCTCCAACACGGAACTCTGGAATATTTGGTTTCATATGTTTTTCATTAACTTTGTCGACTAAATTAGCCATAAATAACTTCCTTTCTATAAAAACTTATCATCTGTAATCATAATTGTATGCTTATCAGCGGATTACATGCCTAAAAACAGATTCATTATAACAAAAAAATTATAAACATGCAACTATTTATCTACTGTGTCCTCGCTCTAAAGTTTCCATTAAATTTTTTTCTTCTTTCAGTTGCAAATAAACTAATTTTTCTTTTAGTTGCCCTTCTAATATTTTTAAACGTTTTAAATGTTTTTCTAGTTCTTCTTTCTTTAAATACTCTTGATATTTATAGTTCAAAATGCCTTTTTCTTTAGTAAGTTCGTTTAAAGCTATAACTATATCGCCACTTGTGGAATCATCGTCTTGTAACAACCTTAAAATAATAGACGCCAATTTACGAAAAGATTTATCTAATTTCCTTTTTAAAATACTATTCGTCATTTCTAAATTCGTGATAGATAAATTGCTAACTTGAATTAAATTTGTACTTTTAATATTAGGTTTAAAAACATATCCATCTTTTTTAAAATCAAATTTATATAACTTTGTATTTTTATTTTTCTTTTTAATTATATATTTTTCCATATACCTACTCCAATAAGTCTTTTCTTTTTTCCGTTGTTTTTTTCAATTGCTCCTGCTTTCTCCACTCATCAATTTTTTTATGATCTCCACTTAAAAGTATTTCAGGTACTTTCATTCCTCGAAACTCTCGTGGTTTAGTATAAGTAGGATAATCCAATAAATTATTCGTAAACGACTCTTCTAAATAAGAATCCTTTTTTATTACTCCATCAATTAATCGAACCACACTATCACATACTACCATAGCTGGTATTTCTCCACCAGTTAGTACATAATCTCCTATGCTTATTTCTTCATCCACAAAGGAGCGTATTCTCTCGTCAAATCCCTCATAATGACCACATACCAAAATCAAATGAGAATTTTCCTTTAATTCATATGCTTTTTTTTGTTTGTAGGAATTTCCTTGTGGACATAAAAGAATCACTTTAGAATTATCCTTTTTTAAAGATTCAATAGCTGTAACTATTGGCTCTACCATTAAAACCATTCCGCTTCCTCCACCATAAGGAGTGTCATCAACTTGAGAATTATTAAGCCTTGAAAATTCTCTGAAGTTTATAATATGGATATCTACTAATTTTTTTTCTATTGCTCTTTTTATAATTGATTCATTTAAAAAACCTTGAAACAATCCCGGAAAAAGCGTTAATATGTCTATTCTCATAGAATTAAACTTTTGCCCCCTTTGACAACCACAATTCCAGTTTCTAATTCTACTTTTTTTATATATTCTTGATTTAGTGGAATATAAAAGTTCTTATCTCCTTCAATATACAACAAAATATTAATTTTATTATACACAATTTCTTTAATTTTTCCTAATATTTTTTCTTCTTCTATAACGTCAAGTCCAATTAAATCGTCATATAAAAATTCCTGTTCTTGCAATTGTAAAATATCTCTTTTAACATAAACTAATTTTCCTTTGTATTTAAGTACTTCATTTATGTTTGTGTATTTTTCTAAAGTAATCATATCAAATTCTTTATGAGGTCGATACGCTTTAATACACTCTTTTTGTTTTTCTTCCCCAATATAAATTTGAATATTGGGTTTAAATACTCGATTTTTTTTTTCAAAACGACTAAGAAGCCTTAGTTCTCCTTTTATACCATGAGTATTGACAATACGCCCAATACATACAAAGTTTTTCATTACCTACATTTTCCATTTTTAGAAATATTATTATGTTTTTGTTGTATCAAAATTTCACGAAGTATATAATAAATAATTCTTTTGTCAATTTTTGTTAAAGTTTTTTTACGATAGTGTTTGGAATAGTAATCAGAATAATAATCTTGAACATAATATTCTATTTCAGATGAACTCAAAAATGTGTATATTTCCATTTCATCTGAAAATCCATATATTTCTTTCAATTTCCGCTTAATTTCATCACAATATTTACCATTATATTTTCTCATTTTAAAGCCTTCTTTCTATTATTTAAAGAATAAAGAATTATACTCGTTGCTACTGCAACATTTAAACTTTCACAGCTATTACTCATTGAAATATTAACCATTTCATTGCATTTACTAGCTAAAGCTTTTTGAACTCCTTTTCCTTCATTTCCCATTAGTATAGCATATTTTTTATTAATTTCTATACTTTCTAAACATTTTCCATTTTTTACATCTGTTCCTAAAAGAAGATAGTCATCCTTTTTTATCTCTTCCAAAAACAATGGCAAGTTTTTTCTTACAATATTTAAATGAAAGAAAAGACCTTCACTAGCTCGAATTACTTTTTCATTGTAAACATCTACTGTATCTTGACTAACAACTAAGGTGTCAATTCCAAAAGCAACACAGCTTCGAATAATTGTTCCTAAATTTCCTGGATCTTGGATACAATCCAAAATACAAATATTTCCCTTAATTGTTTTTTCTTTAACTTTTTCACAGACTGCTACCACCTTTGTGCTACTTATTTGATGAGATATTTTTTTTAGAATAGCAGGAGTTACTTCATAAAAAGGAATATTTTCTTTTTTCCAACTTGAATCATTGGATACGATTTCTTTAACAACTCCTTTTTGTAATGCCTCATTAAGCAGATGATCTCCCTCTATTAAAAACAATCCGCTTTCGTCTCGATATTTCTTTTCTCTTAACTTCACCCAATGTTTTACATGTATATTGGTTAATGACTCTATTTTCATTTTCTAACTCCTTAATCTTTTTCGAGCGTCTTTGTAATTTGGATAATATTTTTTTACATGTTCCCAGAATCTAGGACTATGATTAGGCTCATAAAAATGACAAAGTTCATGAATTATCACATAATCTAATAAATCAATGTCTTTTTTTAAAAGCTCAGTATTTAATGTAATAGTATGGCTTCCAAGATTATTTACTCCCCATCTTGTTTTCATTACACGAAATTTTAAAGTGAATTTCGGAATATTTTCAAAAGAAGAAACAATTTTTTGTACTTCTAAATTAAAAACTCTTTCAACTTCGCTTTGATAAAATTTTTGTAATTTTTTTGCATTAGGAGAAAAAACAATATCTCCTTCTAAATATGTTTCATTTATATTATCATTGTAGCATATAGGATATTCTTTTCCTAAGTAATTAAAAAACAAATCATGTTCTTTGGTTGTACAACTAGCATGATACATTTTGGTAATTTTTACTATATTCTCATCAATTAATTTTTCAATTGTTTTTTTACTTACAAAACGATTACAAGTTATATATAACTTTTTTTCTTTAAAACGCATGTAAATGTTTTTATTATTTTTATATACAATGACTATATCTACTAAATTTCCATCAATTGATTTCTGCATTGCATCACCCACACACAGTTTAACATAGAAATAGCATGAAAAAAAGTATCCATTTTTGAATACTTTACATTCGTATTTGAATTACGTATCTTTACATAATTAAAAGCTAAAATCCATGGCCTCCGCCTCCGCCTCCGCCAAAGCCTCCACCTGATGAAAACCCTCCTCCAAATCCACTTCCACTTGAAGAAGAAGAATTTGCACGAGATGCTGTTATAGCAGAAACATTAGAATGAATTGAATTAGATACGCTATTTGTAATGGAATTAAACACATACCAATCACTAAATGTTGGTGTATAATTTCCAACAAATATTCCAGCATTCTCCATTTCTTTTATTTTAACATTCATTACCTTACTCACTTTATCAGCAATCCCAAAAACTGTTGCATAAACCATATAACGTTCCCATAAAGCTATTTCTGGTAATTCTTTAGTATCAAAAGTTCCAAAATCATTTAAAAATTTTTTAAAAGCCATCCATTGAACGTAATCTTCATTTCCTTTTTTCGTTCTTTTAAAAGAAAAGCAAGTATTAAAAAGAAATAAAATTGAAAAAAATGTGTTTAAATACGGTAATAGGAATACAATATGAAAAGCACTAGTTAAAATACTTATAAAAATACTAAACAATAAGCAACATATACTAATTCCAATTGGCTTTCCATTTTTTTCAAAAAAATTTTGTTTTCTTCCATCTTCAGTCACTTTTTTCTTCCAAGCTGTATAACTAACAGCAAATTTTTCGCAAGTAGCATTTCCCTTAGCATAATCCTGTAATTCTTTTGTGGTAAAAGTATCATCATTACCAACTTTTTGAAATAAAAAATTCATCAAATATTTTTCCGTTTCATTTCCCTTTTCCAGATCGAGTAAAATAAATTTGTATTCTTTTTGCTTTTTCTCTGTAGGAATTTCTTCCACTTGAATAGCTTTTTTGTATATTAGATTCATAATTGATGCACTCATTGCATTGGAAGTGATTTTTTTGTTTATTAAATAATCAACGACTTCTACATTATAATCATCAATAAATTCACGATTGTACTCATTTTTAAAAGCACTTTTGTATTCTCTATTATATTTAAAATAAACATATATCCAAATAATTATCAAAGTAATTAGATAAAAAATAGAAATGCCAAAACAACTATAATACAAAATTTTCATTTTTTTCCGTTTTTTATTTTGTTTTTCAGCTCTTTCGGTTTCTACTTCAATAATTTCTTCTAAAGCTATATCTTCAGTTTTTTTATTCACTAATGATTCGTTTAATAATGACACATCAAATGTAGTTCGAACATCTACTGCGTTATGTGCATCTAATTTAGGAATCGAAGCAAGCAAATATTTGTTTTCAAAAGGTTGGATTTCTCCAGCTATATCTCCATGAGCCCAAATGCGAAAATTATCACTAGAATCCATTTTTGGCAAATTTACTTTAATTTGTAAATCTCGAATATCATCTTCATACTCTGATCCAATAAAAGTCCAATAAAGTTCCGAAACATCTTTATGGAGAACTACGACATCTTTTATAAGATATTCTAATTTAAATGCAACAGATTCATTATTCGCTTTAAAATACATCTTATAACTTCTGCCATTCGTTACATTTTTTTCTAAATAACCATAATTACTAGCTTGACCTAATCTTAAATTGTTAAAATCAGAATCATTCATTGTTTCAAAAGAAACAGAGTCAATTTTTTTTGCAGATACATTTAGCATTTTGATGTCATGAGCATTATAAATTGCATTTGCTACATACCCATCTTCATTCAATTGACTATTTTTAAATGCAATTTCTCGAACATAACCATTAAAATTTCCATTTAATACAATTAATTCGGTAACTTTTAAATCACCATTTTCTAATATATCTGCATTAATATAATAATGATCAATATCGTATTTTATAGTATCTGCTTTTGTAAAAAGTGGAAAAAGTAAAAAGAAAGACAATAAGATAATTTTTATTTTTTTCATATTTAATTGATCAATTTTATAAATATATATATCTATCTATTCAATTGATTCCTTTCTATCAATTAATAAATTCCCTTATAAAAGAAAAATTTAAGCAAAATGCTTAAAATTTCACTTGAACGTTTTCTCTTTCAGTTTCATTTGCTTCAAAGAACGCTTCTTTTTTAAATCTAAATAAAGATGCTACAAAATTACTAGGTACTACTTCTATTCTGTTATTATAATTTAGAACTGTATCATTATAAAATTGTCTAGCTACAGCAATTTTATCTTCAGTTTGTTGTAATTCACTCTGCAACTCAGTAAAATTAGTATTAGCTTTTAAATCCGGATAACTTTCTGATAAAGCAAATAGTTTTGTCATTGCTTTTGTAAGTTCTCCATCCGCTTTCATTTCATCTTCTGGTGAAGTGGCACTTAGAAAAGTATTTCTAGCTTTAATTACATTCTCTAAAGTTTCACTTTCATGCTTCGTATATCCTTTTACAGTTTCCACAAGATTGGGAATTAAATCAAATCTTCTTTTTAATTGAACATCAATTTGAGCCCATTGATCACGTACTCGATTTCTTAAAATAACTAATTTATTGTAAGCACCTATTACATAGAGTACTATTACGATTACAATTGCAAGTAAAATCCATATCCACATTTATATTCTCCTCCTTATACATTTTATTGTAACATAAGTTCTTTAATTACACAAGAAAACATAAAATGAATTGGTGAAATTTTATGATTTTTTTTACAGGCTTTTTAATTGGAGTAGTAAGTTTAATCCCCGGGATCAGTGGGGGAACGATTCTTGTATTAATGCATAAATACGATGAAATATCCAACGCAATATCAAATTTTCGAAAAAAAGAAAATAGACTAGTATTAACTATTTTAGTTTTTGGTATTTTAATAGGAACCATTACATTTGCACGAATCATAGAATTACTATTTTATTTTTTACCAAATTATACTTTTGTTTTATTTAGCGGATTTGTTTTATTTTCTATACCAGATTTAATAAGAAATGAAAAAATAAAACCTCATCCATTATGGTTAACATTAGGTCTACTTTCCATATTTTTATTATCTTTTCTTTCAACGAATACAAATCCAATAATATTAGAATATCCTAAATTATCAATCCTATTTTTAATTGCTTTTTCTTTTAGTGGAATGATTGATGGATTTTTCACTATTTTACCTGGGGTGTCTGGATCCATGATTATGATGATTTTAGGCCCATATTTTTTATACAAATCGTACTTAGCCAATTTAAGTTTTTCCAACTTATTTTTTATCATCCCTCTACTTTGTTATTTTATTGGCGATATTTTTGGATTTTATGTAGGTAGTAAAGTTTCTTTATATTTTTTGAAAAAATATCGAAAAATTTTTATGAGTTTTGTTTTAGGAATGGTAATTATGAGTGCATTAATTATTTTCCCAATAAGAATGCTAACATTTCATCAAATTATGCTGTACTGTATTATTTTACTAATAAGTTATTTAATTTCTCAATTCTTAAATTTAATCAAGTAGATAAATCTTTCTTTACCATAATTACAGGTCTAATTTTTCGATGAGCATTATTGGGAGAAACTTTTTCTTCTTCAAATGAAAATTTAGGTAATGGATATCCTTCTCCTGTTAAATGCCATATATCCGATACATTATATTTTTGTAAAATAGTATCATATTCTTCTAAAGTAGGAATACGAATAATATCTTGATACTTTTTTTCTTCATTTACTGTTTTCAAATAAACAAAATCCATTTCTTGCAAAAATTCTAAACTCTCAGTTTTTTTTAAAAAATTGTTTTTATTGAACCAACCATCTACTGTAGTTTTAGCTATTGAGTTCTTCCAATTATAAGGATTATGCAACCCCGCACCCTTACTTCCACAATAAGAGGAATTGCCATTGGAACACATTAATATTTTATCTTCTATTATTAGCTTAGTATCTCCTAATATAGAAGTTAACTCTTGTTTATCTAAATTTCTATTTAAAATCAAAGTAACAACATCTTCTTCATTTTTTAATACCCTCCAAGATTCATAGCCAAAAGAAACTATCTCCCATTCTTGATATTCACGATTTTCTAATGTAAAAGAATAAAAATTCATATGTTCGTTTAAGAATTCCTGTGTTTCTTTTTTTACAGAATTTAACAGAAGTCGATTATGAACGTATTCATTAATAGTTGTAAGCAAAGTAACTAAAAAAACTAAAAAAAAGGAATATATTAAAGAAATAGCAATAAAACCTTTATTATTTCTTTTCATATATATTCCTCCTTTATTCTTAATTACTATTATAAACGAAATATATTCTTTAAGCAAGAATCTTAACAATAATTTTTAGAATAAATTCTTCGAATAGATGAACCAACCGTTCTACCTAATTCTAAAACTGTAGATATAATTCTAGCCATTGAATTTAACAAAGTAGCACTTACTGCACCACCCTTAATCTCGTATAATTCTATTTCTTTTAATTTCATTCTAACCTCCTAATTACATTTTAAGGGTCTAAGAATTCCATCTATGACTCCTGCAAGAAAAACACCGATAGCGGAAACAGCTGCAATCAAAGAATAACTAACTCCTCCTCCTATAATTTCATTCAATTCTTGTTCTTTTAATATCATACTTCCTCACCTTTCTTTAATAATTTTCCATATTTTTTTTAAAAGTCTTTCTTTATTTTTAAAAATTTGCATTTTTACAAATTCATTTGTATTCCCTTTATATTCTTTGACAACTAGTGTAATGCTTTGAATTCCTATATTCGAACTATCTAACATAGCATTTCCAAAAAAAATATTTTCTACTTCGTATTTTGTTCCATTTATTTTAATAAAGTCATAATAAAAACCTTCTTGATAAGGATAATAAAAAGTAAGATTACATTTGTCTTCACAAACCGTTTCTGCATTTGTTTCGTAAACATTATATACTGTTATTTTGTAAGAGTAATAGAAAAGAAAAAAGAAAATCAATAAAGGAAAAAAACAAAATAACGTATATTTATTTCTATCTTTTTTTAAATAAGAGTTCAAATTGTATTTTAAATATTCTTTCATTTTATTTCTCCAAAATCATATACTTTGTCAAAACATTTATCAAGTTTTTTATGACTTACATAAATAATTGTTTTATTTATAAAATACTTTTTTAACATTTTTATGATTGTAATTTCTAGCTCACTATTCACCTCACTCAAAGCCTCATCCAAAATCAATATTTGAAAATCATTTAACAACGCTCTTGCTAAAAGTATTCTTTGCTTTTCCCCACCAGAAATATTTGAACAATCCTTTGTTAAATACGTTTCATATCGTAATGGTTTTTTGCAAACAATACTTTCAATGTCACATATTTCTAAAATTTCTTTATATTTTTCTTCTAAAACATCTCTATTTAATATTATATTATTTTTAATTGTATCCTGAAATAAATGTTCTTTTTGACCTACATAGGTAATATTTTTTCGAATTGTAAACAAACTATAGTCATTAATACTCACGTTCCTAATTTTTATATTATTGTTTTTCACTTCTAATAAACGACTAATCATTTGACACAAAGTACTTTTACCACAACCACTTTTTCCTTTAAATAAAACACAGTTATTTTCTTTAATTTCTAAACTAAAATTTGTAAATAAAGGGGTAAAATCATTATACGAAAAAGTTAAATTATCAATTTGAATATCTCCATTTTGAAAATCTTCAAGTCCAATGGTTTCTTGTTCTTCCAAAACAGAATAAAAATCATTTAGTTTAGCAATTCCTACTTTTACATAATTGTAATTGGGTAATAAAGAAATAATTGATTTAAAAGGTGCAAAAAAATACATCAATAAACTTTCAAAAATAATTAAATTAATATAAGAACAGTTATGATTTAAAATTTCTATGAATCCTAAAGAAATAATACCAAAACTTAAAAACTCTTCTAAAAAAACAGAAATGAAATTTGTTTGAACTACTTTTTTACTTAAATCGTACGATCGACTTAAAAATCGAAATAAAAAAGTTTCTATTTTTTGAAAAAAAATTTTTTTAAGATTTAAATTTTTAATAGAAGTAAAAGAATCTACATTTTCCACAACACAAGTTTGAAAATCCACTTCGGCTTCATTAACATTCAAAGCTTTTTTATAAATAATTTTCCCTGCTATTACTCCAATAATAATATAAAATAAAACACAAAAACAAAGAAGTAAAAAAAGTGTTTTATTAATTTGATATAAAATAATAGCTACACTAATTGCTAAGATAGAATCTAAAAAAATAGTAATAAGAATTTCTGAGAAAACTTCTTTTATATTTTCTAATTCTTTAATTCTTACCATTATTTCTCCTGTGGTTCTATCTTTAATAAAATAATTAGGAAGCGAAAACAAATGATTTAAAAAGTGATAATATAGGTAACCATCTAAATTTTTATTTAATATAATTTTAAAATAATTACGAAAATAATAAAGAAGTTGTTTTATTATATAAAGTAACATAAAAAATATTATAAGATTGATTATGGCATTTCTCTCTTCTGAATCAGTTATAAAGTTAATACCAATTTTAAAATAAAAACTAGTAAATACAGTTAAGAAAGTGAGACAAAAAGTTAAGAAAAAAATCTTTAAAATCAATTTTTTTTCTTTCATTAAAAATTCTTTAATGATTTCTCCCAAATGGTTTTCATTTATAATTTTAGGTAGTTGATGTTTAGGATAAAGAGTGATGATGTTTTTAGACCAAATGGAATCAAAGTCATTTTTAGAAATTTTTGTTTTTCCTTTTGCTGGATCCATAACAATAATATCATTTTCTGTTATTTTATAGATAACTAAAAAATGATTATAATTATTGATTTCAACGTGTGCAATTATTGGAAGAAGATTTGTATCAAGTTCTTCAATTGTTTCCAATTTCATACCAAAGGCATCAAATCCATAATTTCTAGCAGTCTTTACAAGATGATAAGCAGTTGTTCCCTCCAAAGACGTGTGCGTATCTTGTCTTAACTTCTCTAATGGAATGTATCCCCCATAATATTTAATTATTGACAATAAAGAACATACTCCACAATCTTTAAGATCTTGTTGTCTCACAATTATACTTTTATTCATTTTCACCTCCTTACTACTATATTTACAATATAATTTTAAAATTTCCTTTTTTATCTTTAAATTTATTTTGTAAGTACTTACAGATTTATAAAAAAAAAATTATTGGATTTTTAGCCAATAATTTTAAATACTAACAATTTATTTTTTCTTATTTACTTTTTTTCCTTTGTCACGAATCATTCTCATAATGTCAAATTCTTTGGCATTGGCGTTTTTTAAATTTGGAAATGCCTCTAACAATCTTTTCGGATAAGTCTTAAACTTTTTAACTCTCTCTTTTAATATTTTTTCAAGCATCCCAGGAAGTTTTGCTAATTTTTCTGTTTTTAGTTCCTCACATATAATAATTCTATTTCTTAAATTATAAGCAATAATAAAAGAATAAATACAATCCGCAACAAAAACAAACAGCAACCCATAAGCAAAAATATTTAATATCAACTCTGGTATTTTTATTAATATATTGTCAATCATCGGCTGTGACATATAAATAATAAGTAAAGAGCCTAACCCAAATAATAAAGTGTTTTGTAAACAAACTCTTCCATGAATTTGAGCCTTTAAATAAGAATAATCCCACCATTTATTATGAAAAATTTTTTCTAACAAAAAACTTGTAAAATATTCTAAAGCAGAGGTAATAATTGCTCCTAAAATAAAAACAATCACTGGATCTTCTCGAAATCTTAATAAAGTAAACAAAATAAACAAGCTACCTACTCCATAGATAGGACAATAAGGTCCACACAAAAAGCCTCGATTCACTAATTTTTTTTGAACAATACTACTACAAATTATTTCACAAATATAACCAATACAGCTATAAATAAAAAAAACTATAAAAAGATATGGAAAACTTATATTCATATTATCACCATGTTTCTTATTATACCACTTTAAAAAAAACTTGTAAATTAGCATAAAAAAGAATTTTCAAACGTATATTTAATTAGGTTGGAGGGATAAAATGATCAATAAACAAGGTTTATGGTTTGTTACATTATTTAGTTTAATTATAGTATTAGGAATTTATTACGTTACAGTGAAAGACAATAAAAATTTACTGGCAATGCCAACATCCAAACAAGTAAATTCTGAAGAAGTTGTAGAAACAAATGAAAGTAGTGTTTTAGTCTCTTTACGTGTTAAAGATGAAGAAGAAATGCTTCAAGAAATGGAATCCTTACAAACAATTCTTTTGGATAATGAAGCTAGTTTACAGGAAAAAAATGATGCTTATAATTCTCTTCAAACTTTAAACGCTAATAAAGGACAAGAAGAAACTTTAGAAAAGAAAATAAAAGAAAAATTTAATTTAGATAGTTTTATCAAAATAAAAAATGAACAAATCAGTGTAACAATAGCGAGCAAAGAACATAGTAATGCTCTAGCTAATAATATTATTCGTGCTATTCAAGAAGATTATGAAACCAAAATGTATATTGTTGTAAAATTTCAAGGTTAATAACCTTTTTTAGGCATATTCTCTCACTTAAAATAGAATACATCATAAAATACTATAGATTATAAGTATAAAAAGAAAGAGAGGATATCATGAAAAAAAGCAATATATTAACTATGCGTGAACAAGAAGTTTTTGAATTACTTGTTTTAAATAAATCCACAAAAGAAATTGCAGAATTTTTAGGAATCAGCGAAAAGACAGTCCGTAATCATATATCAAATGCTATGCAAAAATTAGGAGTAAAAGGTCGTGCTCAAGCGGTTGTTGAACTTTTAAAACTAGGAGAAATTACTATAGAATAACAAATTAACTCATCGAATAGATGAGATTTTTTAATTTTTAGTCATATTTAAAAGGAAATAAAATAATATTTATTAGGTGAAAAAAACATGTTTAAAAAAGGGATATTAAGACGCATTACGATTTCTTCTCTTGCATTAATTATTTTATTAATAACTTATTTTTTTCCAACCAAAATGGAAAAAAATTTTCCACAAACTCTTACTTATTCTGATATAAAAACAAGTGCAATTTATGTAGTTGATAAACAAAACTATGTTAGTAGAATCAATATAAAAATAAACAACGAAGAACCTATCGAGAAAATAAAAGAAATAATTAGTCTTTTAACGTCAAACAGCAAAGAAAGTGAATACTTACCTACTCATTTTATTGCTATAATTCCAAATAATACTAAAATAAACAATGTTTCTCTAACAGACGGTTTATTAAAACTAGATTTTTCAAAAGAATTTTTAAATACAACAAAGGATATGGAAAGAAAAATGATAGAGTCAATAGTTTATTCTTTAACCGAACTAAATGAAGTAAATAATATTTTACTTTTTGTAGATGGAGAACAGTTATTAGAATTGCCTTATAGCAAAGAAAAATTACCTCCCATATTGAATAAAGATTTTGGAGTAAATAAGGTTTATGATATAGATAGTATTAAAAATACCACAAAAACAACAATTTATTATGGAAGCAAAATTGAAGATTTTTTCTACTACATACCTGTTACTTTTGTAGAAAACAATCCTCAAGAAAAAGTTAAAATTATTATTGAAAAATTAAAAACATCCCCTTTGTATGAATCCAATTTAGTTAGTTATTTAAGTGCAAATGCTGAAATGACAAATTATGAAATATTGGAACAAGAAATTAAATTAAGTTTCAATGAATACCTTCTTGATAGTATTACAAAAGATATAGTTTTAGAAGAAGTCAAATACACAATATTTTTGTCTTTAAGAGACACTTATAATATAAGCAAAGTAGAATTCAATGTTGAAAATGAAAGGCAAAATGTAAATTTTGTTATAAATTCGCTTGAATAATCCAAAATAGTATTATATAATCAATATATCCTTGCTGATATGTCTCGGTAGCTCAGCTGGATAGAGCATACGCCTTCTAAGCGTACGGTCATGTGTTCGAATCACATCCGAGACACCACTTGGAAAATTAAGCCTTTAAGGGCTTTTTTTATTAGTCAAGTTTTCATAAATTTCTTTAAATTTTGGTCCCCATTTTAGTTCCTACTTTTTTTAATTTCATATATTTACACTATTTTTCCCAAATTTTTTATTATAATAAAAACTATTTGAAAATTTATTTATAAAAAATGATAAGAATATTAAGATTAAACGCAACAATTTCAGAAAACTTTTAGTATAAATATTGAAGTATCAATATTTATATAATTTAATATTTAAATTAATTTTTTTAGAGAAATTTTAAATGTCAAATGAAAATAATCATGAGAGTTATTGAAGATTTTAAAAAATATAGATAAGAAAATAATTATACAGATATTGAAAGCGATATAATACTTAAAATAAAATATAATAGATTTTTAGACTTTTTTTTCATTTAGCTTAAATCAAAGAATTCTTCTAGAATTAAAAAAATTATCTATTTACAATAGATAATTTTTTTAATTAATCTAAAGATTTTCTAAAGCAATACTATTTTTCATCTTGTACTTTAATTACTTCTTTGTTTTTGTAATTACCACACTTTGTGCAAGCACGATGTGGTCTTATTGCATTCCCACATTTTGAACACTTTTCGATAGCACCAACTTCTTTTTTTAAGTGTGTACGACGCATTCTTTTTTTTGTTTTACTTGTTCTTCTAAAGGGAACAGCAAATCTTTGAATGTCTAATTGTAACATACGTTTCATTCCTTTCCTTTATCAAGTAGCTCTGTTAATTTCGCTAATCTTGGATCTATTTTTTCTTTCTCATCTTGAGCCATTTTCCATCCAGTGCCTTGTAAATTCAACTCGCTTAAATTTGTATGAGTAGCACGAATAGGAATTTCCAATACAATATTTTCCCATAAAATTTCATTAATATCAAGTGTATTTTTCTTTTTTTCATAAAAATTGCCACAATAATCTTCCAAATTTTCAATTTTTTCATCAATAGTACAAGAAAAAGGATATTCAATGGGATCTAAGGTTAAGGCATCTTCTAATAAAAAAACTCCATTTACTTCCAAATTCAAAAGTAAATTATTTTCATAATCAAAATTTATAATTCCACTTAAATGGAGTTTGTTTATTTCTAAAATATTTGCATTCTTATAAAATTCTTTTTCTAAATATATATTTTTATCTACAACTAGTCCTGTATTAGGTATTTTATTCAACTCTATAATCACTTTATTTCACCTATATCTATTATATAATAATATACGTTATCTTACAATCTTCTTTATTTTTTATGCAATACTATGCTAAACTATGACCAAAAGGAGATGCTTATGGAACGTATTGGGATTATTTGTGAATACAATCCGTTACACAATGGACATATTTATCACATAAATAAAATAAGAGAACTTTACCCGAATTCTATACTTATTTTAGTTTTAAATGGATATTTTTTAGAACGAGGTGAAATTAGTTGTCTAACTAAGGAAGACAAAATAAAATTAGCTTTAAACTCAGGTGTGGATTTGGTATTAGAGTTGCCTGTTTTGTATGGAACGCAATCTGCAGATATTTTTGCAAAAACTTCTATCACTATTTTAAATCATTTTAAAATAAGCAAATTAGTATTTGGAAGTGAATTAAATGATATACCTTTATTAGAGAATATTGTAAATAAAATTAATAGTCCAACGTATCAAAAAAAGGTAAAAGTTTATTTAAAAACAGGAATGAATTATCCTACCGCTTTAGCCAAAGCCATAAATACAAATATAGATTTCAATCATCCCAATGATTTACTTGCAATTTCTTATTTAAAAGCAATAAAAGAAATAAATAACACCATTTCTCCTATTTCTATAAAAAGAACCAACGATTACCATGATTTAGATAGCAATAATTCAATCATAAGTGCATCTAATATTAGGAACAAATTAAAACAAAAGAAAAATATTAAAAAATATTTACCAAAAGAAAGTAAAGAAGCTATTTTATCTTTTAATGAAGTATTCTATTTTCAATTATTAAAAGCAAAAATACTAACTACCCCTCATTTAAATCAATTTCTAACAGTCGACGAAGGAATCGAAAAGCGTTTAGTAAAAGCCGTTCAAACAAGTACAACATTAGAAGAATTTATTAAAAATATAAAAACTAAACGATACACTTACAATAAAATCAATCGTATGTGCGTTCACATTTTACTAGGAATTACAAAAAAAGAAAATGATAAATCACTTGCATACATTAAAATCTTAGGGTTCAACGAAAAAGGAAAAAGCTATTTAAACACTATAAAAAAAGAACTTATTATTCCAATACAGGTTGATAAAAGTTCCATACAATACCAAAAAGAAATAACTGCATCTTTAATTTTTGATTTGTTACAGAATACAAATACTCATTTTTTTGAACTTCAAAATAAACCCATTACAAAAATGTAAATCTATTCTTTTTTAGCTAAATTTCTTCGAAATTCTATAGAAGTTAATCCTTCATAATTATTTTGTTCTTTTAATAAAAAAATTTTTTAATATAGGATTTTCTCTGTTTACCAAGCTTTTCTTCATTTCATTTAAATTGTTTTCTTTCATTTCTTTAATATAAGTATCCATAGTGATTTCAATAAAAAGTTTCTATAACAGAAAAATGAAATACATCATCACGCCCATTTCTTTATAAGTTAAAAACTTTTTTTCAAAACAACTCTTTATTTCTAAGTATTCTTCTAAAAGAATACTTTTTTCTTGTAAAGCAAACAAAAATGATTGTGATAAGGTGAAAACTGATAAAATCTCGCAAAAAATTGTGATAATTCACTTAAATAAAAT